>NZ_JBEXTZ010000032.1:0-78235 GCF_040614195.1 Amycolatopsis sp. NPDC006125 | reverse complement strand
CTCGGCCAGCCAGGCGCCGCGCGGGCCGAGGACGTCGCGGACGAGAGGGCGGGCGGTGGCGGTGGTCGTGCCGAAGCGGAGCAGGTCGGGCAGCAGCCGGTACGGCGGGCGCCGCCCGGTGTCGCGGGCGGCGGTGAGCCAGTCGCCGGTGAGCAGCTCGGTGCCGACTTCGAGGCGGATGGCCTTGGTGAGCAGCAGTTCCAGCAGCTGGGCGGCGGCCGGGGTGCATTCGGGACGGTCGTCGGGGCCGGCCGGTTGTCGCGGGGTGCCGCGCCAGACCGGTGGTGTCCAGCCCGCGCGCCGGTGCCCGGCGGCGAGGGCGGCCGCGGCCAGGACCGCGGCCTCGGGCGAGTCGGCGGTGACGCTGCTTGCGCCCGGGATGCCGGAGGCGGCCAGGTCGAAGGGGCGGCGGCCGGTGCCGACCAGCGCCGTGCCCAGCAGGTCTTCCCACGCGGTCACAGCGCCACCAGCCGGTCGCCGACCTGCACGCTCAGGGGGTGCAGGCGCTCGTCGATCCACTCGCCGAACACCGGCACCGGGTGCCCGCCGGAGAGGGCGAGCAGCTGCCACACGTCGGTGCCCGCGGCCAGGGTGAGGGCGGCGCCGCCGGGGTCGACGAGCAGCGGCGGGTCGCCGGGGACGACGGTCATCCCGGCCAGTGCCAGGGGGATGCGGCGCAGCCACGGGTTCCCGGCGAGCCACCGGGCGGCCTGGCCGAGCGCGGTGCGGACGTCGGTGGCGTGCGGGAGGCCGGAACCGGGCGTGACCTTGTGCTCGTCACCGGCGAGCAGCGCGCGGCGGGGCTGGCCGCCGGGGTAGCGGGCCACCTCGCCGTCCACAACGGACCCGAGCACGTGCGCGACCTTCAGCGCCTGCCCGGCGGCGGCGAAGTCCAGCAGCACCACGGTTTCGCCGGTGCGCTCGCCGTGCAGCCAGGTGCGCTGGGACAGCAGGCGCTCGTCCTCCTCCTGGCTCAGGCCGACGACCCACCACCGGTCGGCGACCCGGTCGCCGATCTCGTCGCGGCGGCGGGCCCAGCCCAGCACCGTGCGCAGGTCGCCCATCGCGGCGTCGTCCAGCTCGGCGCGGCGCCGCCACGCGCGGACCGCGAGGTACCAGCGGCCGAGCTCGCCGAGCAGGTGCGGCGCCCAGTCGGCGCGGGCGTGGATGTCGGCGCCGGCGGCGCGGACCCGGTCGGCGAGCCCGGGCAGCTGGGCGTCGACGAGCCGGGCCGCGGCGGTGTCCCAGAACCCGGGCGGCTGGCGGCGGGCGGCCGCCAAGCCCTGGCGGACGAGGTCGTGCAGCCACAGCTCGAAGTCGTCGAGGCCGGCCGACATGAGCGACTCGCGCTCGGCCAGGCGCTTGGCCTGCGCCTCGGGGTCCGGTTTGGCGGCTTCCCGGCGGGGCGTGGCGGGGGTGACCCAGTCGGCGGGCCCGGCGTCCTCGGAGACGGAGCCGTCGCCCGCGGCCCACATGAGCAGCAGGGCCAGGCCGTGCTTGCAGGGGAACTTGCGGCTCGGGCAGGTGCAGCGGAAGGACGGTTCGGTGAGGTCGACGGTGACCTGGTAGGGGGTGCGGGCGCTGCCCTGGCACTTGCCCCAGACGAGTGAGCTGGTGCTCCCGAGGTCGGACCAGGTGCGCGGGTTGGCGAGCCCGCGGGCGGCCCGCGCGGACCCGGCGTCCGGGGCCAGCGCGAGCACCCGAGCCACCGTCCACCGCGATCCCACGCGGCCAGCCTATCCGCCACCCCCGGCGGCGGCCGGGCACCCGGGCGGGCCGGTTCGCCGGCCGGATGTGGAGCCGCCCCGGCGGGAGGCAGTGGCCGGCAGCCGCGTCCGGCGGTGCTCGCCCGGCGCGGCGGCCATGGCCCCGGTACGGGGCCACCGCTGGTTCCGGCTGGACGACCAGGGGCCGCCGCCGCGTGCCCCGGCGGCGGCCGGCTTGCGGTGAAGCTGGTGCCTCGTCGGATTCCGGTGGCCCACCTCGGCCCGGTGGCGTGGTCCGGCTTGGTTCCTGTCCCGGCCCGATCGGCGGGGCAGGCTCGATGGCCCGCCCCGCTCGGTGGTCCGGCCCGGTCCGCCCTGGCCCGGTCGTTCGGTCAGGCCATTTCGGGGACCCGCAGGTGCGCCAGTGCCAGCTCGAACTCGGCCACCTCGAGGATCTCCACCCCGGCCTCCTCCGCGCCGCGCGAGCGGAGGGCGTCGGCGCGGTTGCGGGTGCTCGCCATGTTCGCGTGGTTGTCGTAGGTCACCGAGGACACCGCGATGCCCGCCACGCGGTCGATCATCAGGCTGGCGCTGCAGAACCCGTCGAGGCGTTCCAGCTCGGGCAGCAGGCCCATGCGGTAGGTGTCGATGGCGCGGTCGAGCTGGTCGAAGCGGGTCCAGGTGACGCGGCAGCAGGCGCCCTCGGGCGCGGGCCGCGTGCGGTGCAGCACCGCGATCTCCCACTCGTCGACCTGGGCGCGGTTGCCGCCCATCACCTCCGCCGCGTGGTCGCGCAGCGGGCGCACCCGGTCGGCGCTGTCCCGCATCGCCTCCATCGACTCCCACGAGCTGGTGGCGATGCAGCGCCCGGAGTCGCGGTCGACGAGCATCGACAGTCCGACGCAGCCGGGCATCTCCATCAGCTCCGGCATGACCTCGTCGCGCAGGTGGGCGATCCCGGCGTCGATCGTGTCCTGGTGAGCTTGCACCGTGGTGGAACGCGCGAACACGCCTTCCACCCCCTCTCCGGTCGAGGCGGCGTCCCGGCGGCGCCGCCGGTAGCCCTCCACCTTGCGCCGCGGGGCGAGCGGGCGCAACCGCGGCCGGCGCCGCCCTAGTCGACGACGTACCACTGGCCGCCGCGGTATTCGAGGACGGCGTCGCCCAGGTCGCTCTCCGTGAACGGGGTGTCCGCACGCACCGCGCGGGCCGGGATCTCGATCCGCCCGGCGGTTTCGGTGACCCCGGCCCGGTCGACCGTCGCGGTGCGCAGGGCCCGCTTCTGCGCCGGCGAGATCATCTGGAAGGTGATCGGCATGGTCTGCTCGCACGGCCCGAAGCCCTGGTCCTCGGCCTTCTTCGCGGCCGGGCCCGCGATCTCGCAGACCACCGCGAGGTCCTCGCGGCCCACCGCGTGCAGGAACTCCTCGTAACGCCGGATGCCGTCGGACGCCGACGGGCCGGACGACGTGGGCGCTGTCGACGATCCGGACGGTGGCGGGCCGTCCTGCTTGCGGTACAGCGTGGCGGATCCCGTCACACTGCCGCCGGAGTAGGTCATCTTCAGGGACTCGCCGTCCCGGTGGAGCGTCACCGTGCCCTCGGTGACGCAGTTGCCCGCGTCCTTGTCCAGGATCGTCTCGTGCAGCTCCAGCCACTGCGTGGTCGCGTCGACCAGCCGGAGGATGCCGCGGCACGCCAGGTCCGGATCGGGGCCGGTCCAGGTCGTGCGGTACTCGACCGGGTTGCTGTCGCCGCCGAGGACCACCCGCATGTGGTACGGGCGGGCCGCCGGGGACTGCTCGACCGGGTCGCGGGTCTCCCACGTCCCGGCGAAACCGTCCGGCAGCCGGGCGGGCATGGCGCAGCGGCGGTCGGTGAACACGTCGGCGAGTTGCCGCCCCGGGTAGGGACCGGCCGGGCCGGAGAAGCCGGGCACGAGCGACTGCGCGCCCCACGCGCCGCGGTAGCCGTACCACGGCTCGCCGTCGAGCGCGCGTGGTTGCGCGCGCCACAGGTTTCCCTGCGAGGTCCAGTCGAAGGTGGCGCCGGAGACGTGCCAGCCCTTCGACGGGTACGACGCGTGCGACCCCTTGGCCGAGTACACGACCGGGTGGCCGTCGTCGTGGTCCAGGTCCGCCCACGGCACGGAACACGGCTCGGCGCCGTGGCCGAAGAAGGTCACCGCGACCGGTTCGCCGTTCCGCAGCTGGACGGCGACCCGCTCCCAGTCGCCCTCGTGCGTGTTGCCCACGGGGGTGCCGGCCGGGCGGAGTTCGTTGCGGCCGTAGAAGAACCAGTACACGTACGCGGAGCGCTCGTCGTCGGCGCGGTGGTGCTCCCAGTACATCGGCGGGGGAGCGTCGTCGGGCTGGACGTTGTCGTGCGCGTCCAGGTAGAACCCGCCGTCGGAGTTCGGCGAGACCTCGTCGCCCGAGTGGCGGGCACAGGGGAAGAGCGGCTTGTCCGGGGACGGCACGGCGGGGTCGGCGTCCTTGTGGTGCTTGTAGACAGTGCCGCGAAGCGAGCCGGGATCGACCGGGTCGGCCACCGGCTCGGGGTCGGCGCAGTCGTCGTGCTCGTACCGCAGCGCCGACTGCCGGATGTAGGCGGTCGCGTCCATCGGGGTGAACCGCTCGTCGCCGGCCAGCCACACCCGCGGCGCGAACTGCAGCGCGGTGGGCTCGTCCACACGCGCCGGTGTGGGCGCGGTCTGCTCCTTGGGTACAGGATCGTGGTCCTCGCAGGCCGTCAGCAGCGTCATGGCCAGCAGGGCCACCCCCAGCAAAACGCGCATCTTGAGGACTGTACGCAAGGGACGCCACGCGCGTGGCCGTTTTCCGGAATCAGCTGCTGGCCGAACTCAGCCGCCGGCGGATCACCGCCGCGCGCGGGAACGTCGAGGCCGAAGTGGACGGACACGGCAACCTGACCGGCCTGCGACTGGCCGCGGGCGCCCTGCGGCTGGCGGAGGCGGTGGTGAGCGCGGTCAGGCGGGCCGGGCACGGGTTGCGTCGGCCCCGTCGGCCGGCAGGCGACGAGCCGGAGGAGTTGTTCACCGGCCTGGCGGACGAGCACCGGCGCCGGGCGGCGCGGGCGCGTGTGGCGTGCTGCCCGCACTGCGGCGGTGCGTTGCCCGCTCAGACCTGAGGCTGCGCTTCGAGGTGCTGTTTCAGCAGGCCGAGCGTGGCGGGCACTTCCTTGCGCGCGTTGCGGCGCGCCAGGGGAGCGATGAGCCTGCCCACGCCGTGCCCCTCGAAACCGATGCCGTACTCGACGTGGGTGCCCTCGCCCTCCGGGGTGAACGTGACGTCCACGTGCGCCCGGACCGGCCCGTCCACGCCGCGGACGCCGTAGCGCCGGCCCGGGTCGTAGGCCGTCACCTCCCACGTGATGGTCCGGTCGGCGCCCATGACGTGGCGGACCTCGTGCCCGCGGCTGCCGACGGTGACCGGGACCGGGCCGTCGAAGGCGGCGGTGCGGACGTCGGGCTGCCAGTCGGGCAGGTGGGCGGCGTCGGCGAGGAAGCCGAACACCTCCTGCGGGCTGCGTGCGATGTCCACTGTGGCGGTGGTCTTCCCGGACATGGCGCGACTCCTCTCGTGGTGCGTCGAGGGTAGGCCGGTCGTGCGGCGCCCGGAAGGAGCTCGGTCCGGCAACCTCGCCCGCGCTCAACCGTCCTGTCAAGGAGTGCCCGGACGCGAGGGGGTTCTGGTGCGGGATGCCGGCGGTTGGCTGCGGGAGTTCCAGGAGGCCGCGCGTGCCAGGCAGGACCGCGGTGATCCGGACTGGGCCCGGGGCGCCCGGCTCGACCCGGCGGTGGTGCGCAGCCTGCAGCGGTTCCAGGTCGGCGAATCCGGCGACGGCGTGCGGCTCAACCGCGCCGCCGAGCGGACCGGTGATGGCGCCTACGCCGCGGCGGTGCGGTTGTTCGTCGCCGAGGAGCAGAACCACGCGCGGCTGCTCGCCCGCCTGCTGGAGGCCGCCGGGGCGCCGACGATCACGAGCCACTGGACCGACAGGGCGTTCGTCGCGCTCCGGCGCGGGCTGGGGCTGCGGCTGGAGCTGGCGGTGCTGCTGATCGCGGAGACCGTGGCGCTCAGCTATCACCGCATCCTTCGCGACGGTTCCGGTGACGCCCTGACGCGCGGCGTGGCGGCCCGCATCCTGGATGACGAGCAGCGGCACGTGCCCTTCCACCGGGACCGCCTGCGCCGGTCGATGCCGCGCCCGGCGTGGTGGCTGGTGCGGACCGCGTGGCAGCTGCTGCACGCCACCACCGCGGCGGTGGTCGCCTGGGATCACGGGGCCGCGTTGCGCGTGCTCGGTGTCGGTCGGCGGCAGTTCGTGGCTGAACAGGTCTGCCTGTTCAGCCGGTTCCTGACCACGCTGCGAGCGGAGCACGCCCGGACCTGAGGCCGGCGATGAGGTGCACAGCGCCGAAATCACCGAACCGGAGACCGCCTGCCGGCGGCATCGAGCAGGAGGCGGGCCGTCGGGGAGGACGTGAACGCGCCGAAGTCGATCAGCGGTTGCAAGTGGGTGAGCTGGTGGACGCGCGACCAGCACGGTGAAACGGCCGTGGATCCGCCGAACGCGCGACCTCAGGCGTGCGCCACGCCGAGCCCCGCGCCCAGTGCCAGCGCCGCGGCCTCGCCGCGGGAGCTCACTTCCAGCTTCTGCAGCACGCCGGTCACGTGGAACTTCACCGTGCTCTCGGTGACGCCCAGCTCCGCCGCGATCGCCTTGTTGCGCTTGCCCTGCGCGAGCAGCGCCAGCACCTCCCGCTCGCGGCGGTTGAGGTTCGTCAGCCGCGTTTCGCCGGAGGGCTCGGGCGCGTCCAGCGGCAGCGAGATCGTCACCCGGCTGCCCCAGCCCGGCGCGGCGTCGATGTCCAGCGCGGCGCCCAGCGTGCGCGCCCGGCCCTGGAGGCCACGGCGCAGCGCGTCCACGTCCAGCTCGCCGGACCCCTGGTCCCGCACGTCGACCACCAGGCTCGCGCCGTCGCTCGACCACGCGATCCGCAGGCGCGCCAGGCCCGGCTGGGCGGTGAACGCCAGCACGGCCGTCCGCGTCATCGCCCGCGCGGCGTGCGCGATTTCGCCGGGCACGGAACCGCCGGACGGGGCGACGAACTCGATCGGCGCCTCGTGGTGGCGCAGCATCTGCCGGATGTCCTCGCGCAGCCGGGCGAACGCCTCCGGCGCGGCCTCCTCGGACAGCGCCTGGTCCGACTTCCGCGCCGATCGCAGCGCCAGCAACGCCGCCGACGCCGAGTCCGCCGCCGACAGCCGCGCCCGGCGGTCGTCCAGACCGGCGGACCGCAGCGTGGTCAGGATCGCCACCAGCGCCGCCTCGTGCGCGGCCGCCAGCTCGGCGATCGTCCGCTCCCGCTCGCTCGAGGCGGCCCGCGACTCGGCGAGGTAGTCGGGGCTGGCTTGGGCGACCTGCTGGCTGATCGAGGTCACCACCAGGCCGAAGATCGCGGCCAGCAGCTCCGGCTCGGGCAGCCGCCGCCGCGCCGCGCGGGGGACCAGCACCAGCAGCGTGCCGGCCGGATCGAGCACCACCCACACGGTCCGCTCCGCGCCCGCGATCGACGCGGTCGTGCTGACCGGACGGCCGGGCTCGACCGCGGCCTTCAGCTCCTCCAGCTCGCCGATCGTGACCTTGTTGATCATCTCGGTGGCGCCGGCGACCTTGCGCGGCCGCCCGGTGCACTCCCGGGTGAACACGACGAGCGCGGTGTGCGGCCACCGCTCGCCGAGGAACCGCGAGAGGCGGCGGGCGATTTCGTGCAGCGGCCCGTCCACGACCTCTCGCAGAGCCACCAGATCGGACACCGGATCCATGCGGCCACTCTAACCGGAGGTCGAGGTTTTACTGGTCCGACGACCAGGTCGCGGAAACGCCACTCAGGGCTACCGTCGCCAACGGTATGCGTCACCGCGCATGCTTCTCCACCGAAAGGAACAGCCGATGCCACAGACGGTCCGCGGCGTGATCGCCCGCTCGAAGGGAGCTCCGGTCGAGCTCACCGACATCGTGATCCCCGACCCCGGTCCCGGTGAGGTCGTGGTCGCGATCGCCGCGTGCGGGGTGTGCCACACCGACCTGACCTACCGCGAGGGCGGCATCAACGACGAGTTCCCGTTCCTGCTCGGGCACGAAGCCGCCGGCACCGTCGAAAGCGTCGGCGAAGGCGTCGATTCGGTCCAGCCGGGTGACTACGTCGTCCTCAACTGGCGCGCGGTGTGCGGCCAGTGCCGGGCCTGCAAGCGCGGCCGCCCGCAGTACTGCTTCAGCACGTTCAACGCCACCCAGAAGATGACCCTGACCGACGGCACCGAGCTGACCCCGGCGCTGGGCATCGGCGCGTTCGCGGACAAGACGCTCGTGCACGCCGGGCAGTGCACCAAGGTCGACCCGGCCGCCGACCCCGCCGTCGCCGGCCTGCTCGGCTGCGGCGTGATGGCCGGTCTGGGCGCGGCGGTCAACACCGGCGCGGTGAGCCGGGGCGATTCCGTCGCGGTGATCGGCTGCGGTGGCGTCGGCGACGCGGCCATCGCCGGGGCCCGCCTGGCCGGGGCGAACAAGATCATCGCCGTCGACCGCGACGCGAAGAAGCTCGAGTGGGCTACCGAACTGGGCGCCACCCACACGGTCAACGCGACCGAGACCGACGTGGTCGAGGCCGTCCAGGCCCTGACCGGCGGGTTCGGCGCGGACGTGGTGATCGACGCGGTGGGCAGGCCGGAGACCTGGAAGCAGGCGTTCTACGCCCGCGACCTCGCCGGCACGGTCGTGCTGGTCGGCGTCCCGACCCCGGACATGCGGCTGGAGATGCCGCTGCTCGACTTCTTCTCCCGCGGCGGCGCGCTGAAGTCGTCCTGGTACGGCGACTGCCTGCCGGAACGGGACTTCCCGGTGCTGGTCGACCTGTACCTGCAGGGCAGGCTGCCGCTGGACAAGTTCGTCACCGAGCGCATCGGGCTGGACGACGTCGAGAAGGCCTTCCACACCATGCACGCCGGCGAGGTGCTGCGTTCGGTGGTGGTCTGGTGAGCTTCCGGATCGACCGGGTCGTCACCTCCGGCGTGTTCGAACTCGACGGCGGCAGCTGGGAGGTCGACAACAACGTCTGGCTCATCGGCGACGACCACGAGGTGGTGGTGGTCGACGCCGCGCACGACGACAAGCCGATCGTCGAGGCCGTCGCGGGGCGCAAGGTCGTCGCGGTGGTCTGCACGCACGGCCACAACGACCACGTCACCCACGCGCCGCAGCTCGGCGAGCAGCTCTACGCGCCGGTGCTCCTGCACCCGGGCGACCAGGAGCTGTGGGACATGACCCACGCCGGGCAGGCGTTCTGGAAGGCCGACGACGGTCAGCGCATCGCCGTCGCCGGCACCGAGATCGAGCTGATCCACACCCCGGGCCACTCGCCCGGCTCGGTGTGCCTGCACCTGCCCGAGGCGAAGGCGCTCTTCACCGGCGACACGCTGTTCGCCGGCGGGCCGGGCGCGACGGGCCGGTCGTTCTCGGACTTTCCGACGATCATCGACTCGATCCGGGACCGGCTGTTCAAGCTCCCGGAGGACACCCGGGTGCACACGGGTCACGGCGACGGGACCACCATCGGGACCGAGGCGCCGCACCTTGCGGAGTGGATCGCGCGCGGCTACTGAGCCGGCGTGGTCGCCCACGCCGTGGCCGTCGTAGCGCGCCTGGCTACCGCGCGGGCTGCCCGGCCACGATGCTGCCACCGCCGCGGTGAGCGAGAACTGGGCAGCCCGCGCTCAGCGCGCGGGCTGCCCAGCAGCGATGACGGCGAGGTGGTGCGTCGGCGGGGCAGCGTCCGCGCTCAGTGCGCGGCAGGCGTCGGCGACGTGCAGGCAGGTGATGTCCCGCAGCGCGGCCACCCGCCGGGTGCCCCCGCTCAGTGCGCCGCAGGCGCGGGCGTCGCGGCGGCGGGCTTGCGCACGAACAGCGCGGTCACCAGCGCGAGCACCCCGACGACGCCGGCCACCACGAACGCCGTGCGCAGGCCCGTGGCGTCCGGGATGCCCGCCGGGTCGTTGCTGGCCAGCGTGGCCACGCTGACGAACACCGCGGTGCCGAACGCGCCCGCGACCTGCTGCAGCGTCGCCAGGATCGCGCTGCCGTGCGAGTACAGGTGGTCCGGCAGCACGCCGAGCGACTCCGTCATCAGCGGCGTCATCATGAAGCCGAGCCCGGCCATCAGCAGCACGTGGATGGCGATCACCGCGGCCAGCGGCGAGCCCGGCCCGAGCAGCGCGAACAGCCACATCGACACCGCCAGCGCCACCGCGCCGGGGATCACCAGCGGCCGCGCGCCGAACCGGTCGAACAGCGCCCCGACCGGGCGGCCCAGCAACCCGAGCGTCAGGCCGCCGGGCAGCACCGCCAGCCCGCTGACGAACGTGCTGGTGTGCAGCACGGTCTGCAGGTACAGCGGCAGCATGATCGACGCGACCCCGAGCAGGCACACGAACAGCAGCGCGGCCAGCACCAGCGCGACGACGAAACTGCGGTGGGTGAACGGCCGCAGGTCCAGCAGCGCCCTGTCCTCGCGCTGCAGCCGCGTCTGCCGCCAGGTGAACACGGCCAGCAGGGCGAGCCCGCCGACGATCGTGGCCCACGGCGGCACCGGCGCGTGCCCGCCGCCTTCGCCGATGCCGGCCAGGCCGTAGAGCACGCCGCCGAAACCGAGCGCGGACAGCAGCACCGACGGCACGTCCAGCGGCACCTTGCGGGTCGAGCTGTCCAGCCGGAACCACGCCGCGCCGATCGCCAGCGCGGCCAGCGCCAGCGGGAGCACGATCCAGAACATCCAGCGCCAGCCCAGCGACGCGAGCACCGCGCCGCCGATCGTCGGCCCCACCGCGGGGGCCACGGCGATCACGATGGTGATGGTGCCCATCGTCGCGCCGCGCTTGTTCTCCGGCACCAGGCGCATCACCGACGTCATCAGCAGCGGCAGCATCACGGCGGTGCCGCAGGCCTGGACCACGCGCCCGGCCATCAGCATGCCGAAACCGGGCGCGAGCCCGCTGATCGCGGTGCCCGCGCTGAACAGGGTCAGCGACGCGAGGAACACCTGGCGCGGGGTGAACCGTTCGAGCAGGAACCCGGTGGTCGGGATGACCACCGCCATCGTCAGCAGGAACCCGCTGGTCAGCCACTGCACCGTGGTGGTGGAGACGGCCAGGTCGGCGGTGAGGTCGCGCAGCGCGACGCTCAGGATCGTCTCGTTCAGGATCATCACGAACGCGGAGACGACCAGCACGCCGATGAGCAGCCCGGACCGCGGCGGCGCCTCGTGCGCGGCGTCGGGGGGAGTGGTCGCGGGGGCGGCCATGGAAGCACCTCACAGGGAATTCAGTGGTCGGGATCGCGGCCTCGGCGCCGCCGGAACGGCCGCACCCATCCCCCAGCAGGGCAGGCGAAAACAGCCGAACCACTTATACGGTGCGAACGCACCGCCCGTCCATCGAATTCCCGCTGCGGCGCTAGGTCATCTGGCGGATGAGGATCGTCGCCACGCAGGCCGGTTTCGGCGCGTCCTCGACGGCGATCGTCATCGTGATCGCCAGCTGCAGCCCGCCCCGCACCTCGGTCACTTCCTCGAGCGTGGCGGTCGCGCACACCTTGCTGCCCACCGGCACCGGGGAGGGGAAGCGGACCTTCTCGCAGCCGTAGTTGACGGTCAGCCCGAACCCGGTGAACTCCACGATCTCCGGCAGCAGCCGCGGCACCAGCGACAGCGTCAGGTAACCGTGCGCGATGGGGCCGCCGAACGGTCCCGCCTTCGCCCGCTCGACGTCGACGTGGATCCACTGGTGGTCCCCGGTCGCCTCGGCGAACCGGTTCACCGCCTCCTGGGTGACCTCGACCAGCCCGCTGCTGCCGAGCGGTTCCCCGACCGGCAGGGCGTGCACCCCGTCGACACCGTGCACCACGATCGCCACGTCAGACCTCCTCGAACATCAGCGGCGCGGGTTCGAACTCCTGCAGCGGCGCTCCGGCGAACAGCCGCACGACCTCCGGCACGGTCCAGCCGCCGGGCCGCAGCTCCTCGGCCACCTCGCCCGGGTGCGTCCACAGCGCGATGCGGTCGCCACCGGCGGCGATGGCCTGGCCGGTGACGTGCGCGGATTCCGCCGACGCGAGGTAGACCACCAGCGGCGCCACGTCGTCCGGGGTGCCGAGGCCCTGGCGCCGCAGCGGCTCCGGCACCGGCTCGCCCGCGTCCACCCTGGACACCAGCTCGCCCAGCCCCGGCATCGTCGCGACCATCCGGGTGAGCGCGGTGGGCACGATCGCGTTGACCGTCACGCCGATCTTCGCGTGCTCCACCGCCCAGGTGCGCATCATCGCGACGATGGCGCCCTTCGACGCGGAGTACGCGGTCTGCCCGAAGCTGGCGCGCTGCCCGGCGGGGGAGCCGACGAGGATCAGCCGCCCGCCCTCGCCCTGCTCCCGGAACCGTCGCACCGCCGCGCGGCCGCAGGTGAAGGTGCCGCGCAGGTGGCTGGTGACCACGAGGTCGAAGTCGTCGTCGCTGGTGTTGCGCAGCGTCCGGTCGCGCAGCGCGCCGGCGTTGGTGACCATCACGTCGAGGCGGCCGAACTCGCCGACCGCCCGCCGCACCAGCGCGTCGGCCAGGTGGCTGCCGCCGACGGAACCGACCACGGCGACCGCCCGGCCGCCCGCGGCGGTGATCTCCGCGACCGTCGCCTTGGCGACGTCGGCGTCGAGGTCGTTGACGACCACGGCGGCGCCTGCGGCGGCCAGCGCCCGTGCGTAGGACCGGCCCAGGCCGCGGCCGGCCCCGGTGACCACGGCGACTCTGCCGTCGAGCATGTGCCCTCCTTCGATCGCGGATCTCCTCGACGGTATGAGCCGCGGCTGCCCGGCACGCTGGCCTTGCGTCGCCACCGTGGCGCGACGTTTGTCCCGCCCGTCCTGCGGTTCCCGGCCGTGTCGCTCCGGCCCCGCGCCTTCCTACGCTGGACGCCGAGCCGAGGAGGTGCGGACCGGATGGACGTCTCCTTCGGCACCGTCTGGGAGGCCGTGGCCCGTGGCCTGCCGGACGCGGTCGCGATCTCCGAACCGGGGCGCGACCTGACCTACGCCCAGTTCGACGACCGCGCCGCCCGGCTGGCCACCGCGCTCGAGGAGGCCGGGGTGCGGGCCGGCGACAAGGTGGCCTGCTACCTGCACAACGGCGCGGCCTACCTGGAGACCGTGTTCGCCGCATTCAAGATCGGCGCCGTGCCGGTCAACGCGAACTACCGGTACACCGCGGACGAGCTGACCGCGCTGCTCACCGACGCCGACGCGGCCGCGGTGGTGTTCAGCGGGGTGCTCGCGCCGAACCTGCGCCACGCCGCGGAGCACGTGCCGACCCTGCGGCTGCTGGTCCGCGCCGGCCCCGCCGTGGAGCCCGGGCCGTCGGCGCCGGAACTGGAGGACCTGCTCGCCGTCACCCCGCCGCGCCCGCCGGAGCACCGGTTCGGCTCGGACGAGATCTTCATGTACACCGGCGGCACCACCGGGAAGCCGAAGGGCGTCATCTGGCGGCAGTCCGACCTGCTGCACTCGCTGTTCGTGCCGGTCTTCCGCCCGCTGGGCGCGCGGGAACTGCCCGCCACCCTCACCGAGGCCGTCCACCTCGCGATCGACGCCCACGCCGAGGACCGCTCGCACGCGACGATGCCGGTCGTGCCGCTGATGCACGGCACCGGCCTGTTCAACTCGATGGGCGCCCTGCTCACCGGCGGCCGGGTGATCACCACCAGGCCCGGCGCGCTCGACCCGCACCACGTCTGGACGACGGTCGCCGCGCAGCGGGCCCGCACGATCATCGTCGCCGGCAACGCCGTCTGCCGTCCGCTCGTCGACGAGCTGGTCGCGGCGGAGCGGCGGGGGAGCCCGCACGACCTCGGCTCGCTGCGGTCGGTGATCAGTTCCGGCACGGCGCTGTCCGACCGGCTCAAGCACGCGCTGCACGAGCGGGCGAGCGTCACGATCTTCGACGCGATCGCCTCCAGCGAGGGCGGGCCGTTCGCGTTCGCGGTCACCTCCACTGTGGACGATCTGCCGTCGCGGTTCTTCCCGGTGCCCGCGACGAAGGTGTTCGGCCCCGGCGACGCCGAAGTGACGCCCGGCAGCGGCGAGACCGGCGTGCTCGCCTACCGCGGCCCGATCCCGCTCGGCTACTACAAGGACTCGGCGAAGACGGCCACGACGTTCCGCACGATCGGCGGCGTCCGCTACGCCATCCCCGGCGACCTGGCCGCTGTCGAGGCCGACGGCGCGATCCGGTTCCTCGGCCGCGGGTCCGGCGTCATCAACACCGGCGGCGAGAAGGTGCACCCGCAGGAGGTCGAGGACGCGTTGCTGACCCACCCGGAGGTCACCGACGCGGTCGTGGTGGGCCTGCCGGACGAGACGTGGGGCGAGCGCGTCGCGGCGGTGGTCGCGACGGCTTCCGCGACCTTGTCGGCCGGGGAGCTGCGGGAATGGGTGCGCCGCGGCCTGGCCGGGTACAAGGTGCCGCGCACGATCGAGCTGCTGCCCGAGCTGCGCCGCATGCCCACAGGGAAGCTCGAGCTGGCCTGGGCCCGCGACCTCCTCCTAAAATGTTTAGGAAATTCCTGATATGCTTTAGGCATGGTGCGAGCGGGACTGACCACCGAGCGCGTGGTCCAGGCGGGGGCGGAGCTGGCCGACGAGGCCGGGTTCGACGAGGTGACCCCGTCGGCGGTGGCCCGTCGGTTCGGCGTCCAGGTCGCGAGCCTGTACTCGCACGTGCGGGGCGCCCACGACCTCAAGGTCCGCGTCGCGCTGCTGGCGCTGGGCGAACTCGCCGACCGGGCCGCCGACGCGCTCGCCGGGCGAGCCGGCCGGAACGCGCTGGTCGCCTTCGCCGGCGTCTACCGCGACTACGCCCGCGAGCACCCGGGCCGCTGGGCGGCGGCGCGGTTCCGGCTCGACCCGGAGCACGCGGCCGCGAGCGCCGGGCCGCGGCACACCCGGATGATGCAGGCGATCCTGCGTGGCTACGACGTGCCGGAGGCCGACCACCCGCACGCCGTCCGGCTGCTGGGCAGCGTCGTCCACGGCTTCGTCGAACTCGAATCGGGCGGCGCGTTCGGCCACAGCGCGCCCGAGCCCGGCGAGTCCTGGTCGCGGATCCTCGAGGTCCTCGACGTCACCCTGCGGAACTGGCCCGGGAGGACCGGATCGTGATCACCACACCCCTGACCGCGGACCTGCTGCGCGGAGCCCTGGACGTCGAGTCCGGTGCGCACGGCCTGGTGCCGCACCGGCTGCCCGCGTGGGCGCGCGCCCGTGCCGACGCGCCGCTCCGCATGGCGGAGTCGCAACCGTCCGGCGTGCGGCTGGTCTTCCGCACCCGCGCGACCGTGATCGAACTGGACGCGCTGCGCACCACCCGGTCCTACGTGGGCACCCCGCCGCGCCCGGACGGCGTGTACGACCTGCTGGTCGACGGACGGCTGACCGCGCAAAGCGGGGTCGGCGGCGGCAACACCGTCCACATCGACCTGTCCACCGGCGCGGCCCGGATGGAGCCCGGGCCGCCCGGCACGGTGCGGTTCGACGGGCTGCCCGGCCACGACAAGGACGTGGAGATCTGGCTGCCGCACAACGAGATCACCGAGCTGATCGCGCTGCGCACGGACGCGCCGGTCTCGCCGTCGCCCCCGCGCGGGCGGGTCTGGCTGCACCACGGCAGCTCGATCAGCCACGGCTCGGACGCGGCGAGCCCGGTCACCACGTGGCCCGCGGTGGCCGCCGGGCTGGGCGGCGCCGAGCTGGTGAACCTCGGCTTCGGCGGCAGCGCCATGCTGGACTCGTTCACCGCGCGGGTCATGCGGGACACGCCGGCCGACCTGATCAGCGTCAAGATCGGGATCAACCTGGTGAACGGCGACGTGATGCGGCTGCGTGCGTTCACGCCCGCGGTGCATGGTTTCCTCGACACGATCCGCGACGGGCACCCGGACGCCCCGCTGCTGGTGGTCTCGCCGATCTGGTGCCCGATCCACGAGGACACGCCCGGCCCCGGCGCGTTCGACGTCGAGGCGCTGAAGTCGGGCGTCGTGCGGTTCCGGGCCACGGGGGATCCGGCCGAGCGCGCTGCCGGGAAGCTGACGCTGCGCGTGATCCGGGAGGAGCTGGCGCGGATCGTCGCGGAGCGCGCCGACGAGAACCTGCACTACCTCGATGGCCGCGACCTCCACGGCGAGAACGACCGTCCGCTGCCCGACAACCTCCACCCGGACGCGGCGACCCACCGGCTGATGGGGGAGCGGTTCGCCAAGCTCGCGTTCGGCGGCCCGTTCGCGGCTCGCTAGTCCAGGCAGGAGCGGAGCGCGGCGAGGTAGGCGGTGGTGTTCGGCGCGTTCAGCAGTCCCGGCGCCATCCGGTTCATCACGTAGGCGAAGGTCAGCCGCCGGTCGAGGTCGTTCACCACCACCGCGCCGCCGAAACCGCTCCACCAGCAGGTGCGGTCGTCGACCGCGTAGCCGAGCCCGAACCGGACGGGTGCGCCGAGCACCCGGTCCACCCCGTCGGCCTGCACCTCGAAAATGCGCTCCACAGCGGACTCCGAAAGGAACCGCCTGCCGTCGATCGTCCCGCCGTGGGAGACGACCGACTGCAGGCGCGCCACCGAGCGGGCGTTGCCCTGGCCGTTCAGCCCGCCCAGCTCGGCCGCCAGGAACGGCCGCGTGGTCGTCACCGTCGGCGGGATCAGCGGGTTGGTCAGCGTGCGCACCGCGATCGGGTCGAGGGCCGCGTAGTCCACTCCGGACGACTCGGGCGGCACCAGCGTGGCGAGCCGGGCGTCCACGTCCGCCGGTGCGCCCAGCCAGTAGTCCGCCCCCAGCGGCTCCGCGAACTCCGACCGCAGCACCGTGCCCAGCGAGCGGCCGGTCACCCGCCGCACGATCTCGCCGACCAGGTGGCCGTGGCTGACCGCCTGGTACCCGGAGCCCTCGCCCGGCGGGAACCACGGCTCCTGCGCCGCCAGCAACGCCGCCGCTTGTGCCACATCGCAGATGTCGTCGAGAGTGACCGGCGAGGCCCATCCGCACACGCCCGAGGTGTGGCCCAGGACGTGCCGCACCAGCACGCCGTCCTTGCCCGCGGCGGCGAACTCCGGCCAGTACCGCGCCACCGGCGCGTCCGGGTCTAGCTGCCCCCGGTCCACCAGCGCGAGCGCCACCAGCGCCACCATCGTCTTGGTCAGCGAGTACGTGGTGACCAGCGTGTCCCGCGTCCACGGCACGCCCGGCGCGGCCGAGCCGCCCCACAGGTCCACCGCCACCTCGCCGTCGGCGATCACGCAGACCGAGGCCCCCGCCTCGGCGCCGTCGCGCAGCCGACGCGCCAGCAGGTCGCCGAGTGCGGCGAACCGCGCGTCGCAGTGGCCGTTCACCGGACGGCCGCCGCCCGCTTCCGGCCCGCCTCGATCTCGCGGTGCAGGTCCCGCACGTAGCGGGCGAAGTCGAGCTGGATGGTGTGCCGCGGCGCGGAGTAGTACTGCCCGAGGTGCTTGGCCTCGTCCCGTGCGATGGCGGCCTCCATCTCCGCGACGTCCGGCAGCTCGTACTCCCCGGTCAGGTGCCGCGCGATGAGCTTGCTCTGCTGCTCGGCGAGGTTGACGATCGTCGGCGACGCCTGCGCCAGCCCGGCGAAGTAGAGGTTGCCGATGCCGGGCTTGACGATCCGCTTGAACAGCGGCAGCCGGTGCTCGGCGTCCGGCAGCAGCGCCGGATCGTCGAAGAACGGGAACGACATCCGGTACCCGGTGGCGCACACGATCACGTCGGCCTCGACGCGGGTGCCGTCCACGCACACCACGGCGTCACCGTCCAGCCGCTCGATCGCGGGCACGCAGGTGAGGTCGCCGGAGCCGGCCTTGGCGAGGAAGTCCACGCTCACCGACGGGTGCGCCGACAGCGGCTCGTGGTCCGGCTTGGGCAGCCCGTAGTCCTCCATGTTGCCCAGCGTCTTCTTGATCGCCCGCCGGGACAGGGCCAGGCCGATCTTCTTCGGCATCCACGGCGGCATCATCATCTTGTCCGCCGGTTTGCCGCCGCGGTACTTCGACAACACCCACACGCCGCGCCGCGCGGACACCCACACGTGCCGCGCGATGGAGCGGTGCGACAGCTCGGAGGCGATGTCCAGCGCCGAGTTCCCCATACCCACCACGACGATCCGCTTGTCCCGCATGTCGACCGGGTCGAACGGGCTGCGGTAGGCGTGGCTGTGCAGGACCGGCCCGTCGAACGTGCCGGGGTAGTCGGGCAGGTACGGGTTCCAGTGGTGGCCGTTGGCGACCACGAGCGCGTCGTAGTCGCGGGTCTCGCCGGTGGACAGGGTGATCCGCCAGGTGCCGTCGGGTCGCCGTGCCGCGTGCTCGACCGCGGTGTCGAAGGTGATCGTCTCGCGCAGCCCGAAGTGGTCGACGTAGTCGCGGAAGTACTGGTGGATCAGCGAGTGGTGCGGGAAGTGCGGCCAGTCCGCGCCGGCCGGGAAGTCCTCGAACTGCAGGCGCGTGGTCGAGGTGTCGATGTGCAGTGATTCGTAGCAGGCGGAGCGCCCGTTGGGGTTGCCGAAGTACCAGTTGCCGCCGACGTCGTCGGACATTTCGAAGCAGTCGTAGGGGATGCCGTGGTCGCGCAACCGCTTCGCCGTGGTGAAGCCGGAGCAGCCGGCGCCGATGATGCAGACGGTGGGGAGTGAACTCACGGATGCCTCCTCCGCTGGCCACGATGCCGCTGACCACTCTGGCACGTTCGCTGACGGTGTGTCCAGTGAGTAGGCTGACCGTCATGAGCCTGCGGGAGCGGCAGAAGCAGCAGACCCGGCGCGACCTGCTGGAGCACGCCAAGGCGCTGTTCGTGGAGCGCGGCTACGCGGCGGTGACGATCGACGACATCGTCTCCGCGGTCGGCTGCAGCCGCGCGACGTTCTACCTGCACTTCTCCGGCAAGCCCGAGGTGCTGCAGAAGATCGGCGCGGAGACGATGGCGCAGCGGGCGGTCGCGGTGTACGCGGAGCTGGACGAGGTGCTCGCCACCGGTTCGCGCGAGGGGTTCACCGGCTGGATGCGGCGCGCGGTCGCGTGGTTCGAGGAGAACCAGGCGATCCTGCCCGCTTGGGACGAGGCGGTCGCGCTCGAACCGGAGTTCCGGGCCATCGCCAAGCGCGCGGTCGACGAGCTGCCCGCCGCGATGCCGCGGTACCTGGAACGGTGGGGCCCACAGCGGCGGGCCGAGGCGCACCTGCGGATCGAGCTGCTGGTCAGCCAGCTGGAGCGGTTCTTCACCCGGTGGGCGGTGCAGGGCACGATCACCTCCACGGCGGACGAGGCGGCCGAGGTGCTCAGCGACATCTGGTTCCCGGCGCTGCGGCCGCCCCGGTGAGACGCTCGTCGTCTCAGCGGAGCCGGAATCGGATATTGGACTTCATGGTCCCGGGGTGCGATCGTCGGACGTAGCCCTGCCCAGCCGTGAAAGGACAACGGATGTCCGTCGATGTCGTCATCTGCGAGCCGCTGCGGACGCCGATCGGCCGGTTCGGCGGCGCGCTGGCCGGCCAGACGCCCGCCGCGCTCGCCGCGCACGTGCTGTCCGCCGTCGTGGAGCGCGCCGGCGTGGACCCGGAGCGCGTCGACGAGGTCATCCTGGGGCACGCCTACCCGACGTCCGAGGCGCCCGCGATCGGGCGGGTGGCCGCACTCGACGCCGGCCTGCCGGACACGGTGACCGGCATCCAGATCGACCGCCGCTGCGGTTCCGGCCTGCAGGCCGTGCTCGACGCCGCCATGCAGATCCGCGCCGGGTTCAGCGACGTCGTGCTGGCGGGCGGCGCCGAGGTGATGAGCGCCGCGCCGTACTACACGCACGAGGGCCGCTGGGGGATCAAGGGCGCCGGCCTGCAGCTGCACGACTCGCTGGCGCGCGGCCGCGCCACCGCGGGCGGCGTGCACCACCCGATCCCCGGCGGGATGATCGAGACCGCCGAGAACCTGCGCCGCGAGCACGGCATCTCCCGCGAGGACCAGGACGCGCTCGCCCTGCGGTCCCAGCAGCGGGCGGCGCGGGCGATCGAGGGCGGGCTGTTCAAGGACGAGATCGTCCCGGTCACCGTGAAGTCGCGGAAGGGCGAGACGGTGGTCGACGCCGACGAGCACCCGCGCCCGGACACCACCGCGGAGGGCCTGGCGAAGCTGAAGCCGGTGATGATCCGCACCGACCCGGAGGCCACGGTCACCGCGGGCAACGCGAGCGGGCAGAACGACGCGGCCGCGGCCTGCCTGGTCACCAGCCGGGAGACCGCGGAGAAGCTCGGCCTGCGCCCGCTGGTGCGGCTGGTGTCGTTCGCGCGCGCCGGGGTGCCCGCCGAGACGATGGGCATCGGCCCGGTGCCCGCGACCCGCGCGGCGCTGGCGAAGGCCGGGCTGTCGCTGGACGACCTGGACCTGATCGAGCTGAACGAGGCCTTCGCCGCGCAGGTGCTGGCCTGCACCCGCACGCTCGGGCTGAGCGACACCGACGAGCGGTTCAACGTCAACGGATCCGGGGTGTCGCTGGGCCACCCGGTGGGGGCGACGGGCGCGCGGATCCTGGCGACGCTCGCGCGGGAGATGGTCCGCCGCGAGGCGCGGTACGGCCTGGAGACGATGTGCATCGGCGGCGGCCAGGGCCTGGCGGCGGTGTTCGAGCGGACCGGCTGACACCGGCTCGGTCGGCTGACCTGAGGCGCACGCAGCCCGCGTCCTGGAGACGAACCTCGCATCGGCGGGGGCCAGGGGCTCGCGGCGGTGCCGAGCGCGTGGGCTGACCGCCTGCGCGATCGGCTGACCCGGGGCGGCGGCCGCCGCCCCCAGCCCCGCGTGAGGTTCGCGCGGGGTTGGGGCCAGGTCAGTCCCGCCGGGCTGGCGCGCCCTCGGCGGGTGCGGCGCGCAGGTACTGCCACGGGTACTTCTCCCGCGCCGAGCCGGGGTCCAGGGTTTCCGCGGCGTGCAGGGGCCACGCCGGGTTCCGCAGGGCCTCCCGCGCCAGCAGCACCACGTCCGCGGACTTCGCGGCCAGGATCGCCTCCGCCTGCTCCGGCTCGGTGATCAGGCCGACCGCGCCCACCGGCAGCGCCGTCCGGGCGCGGACCTGCTCGGCGAACGGGACCTGGTACCCCGGTCCGACCGGGATTCGCTGGTCGGGGTCGAGCCCGCCAGTGGTCACGTCGATCAGGTCCACGCCGCGGTCGTGCAGCAGCGGCGCCAGGTCCGCGGTCTCCGCGGCGGTCCAGCCGCCCTCGACCCAGTCCGTCGCCGACAACCGCACCAGCAAGGGGCGTTCCGCGGGCCACGCAGCGCGCACCGCGTCGACCACCTCCAGCAGCAGCCGCACCCGGTTGCCGAACGCGCCGCCGTAGTGGTCGGTGCGCTGGTTCGCCCGCGGCGACAGGAACTGGTGCAGCAGGTACCCGTGGCCGGCGTGGATCTCGACCGCGTCGAACCCCGCGTCGGCCGCTCGCCGGGCCGCGGCGGCGAAGTCCGCCACGATCCGGGCCAGGTCGGATTCCGTCGCCTCCACCGGGGAAGCGAAGCCGCGGTAGGCGAGCGGCGACGGCGCGAGCGGTGTCCAGCCGCCCTCGCCCGCCGGCACCATGCCGCGCCCCTCGCCGGGCGCGAACGCCGACGCCTTGCGCCCCGCGTGGCCCAGCTGCACTGCGATCGGCGTGCCCTGCGCGTGCGCGAACCCGGTGATCCGCCGCCAGCCCGCGACCTGCGCGTCCGACCACAGACCGGTGTCCCGCGCGCTGATCCGCGCCTCCGGGGACACCGCGGTGGACTCGGTGATCAGCATCCCGAACCCGCCTGCCGCGCGGGCGCCGAGGTGGACCAGGTGCCAGTCGCCCGGCACCCCGTCCGCCCCGGCGCTGTACTGGCACATCGGGGACAGCCACACGCGGTTCGGCACCGTCAGCTCCCGCAGCGTCAGCGGGGTGAACAGCCTGCTCACGAGCCCGCCCCGAGGAACGCCCGCGCGTTCGCGGCCAGGGTCGCGACGTCCAGGCCGGCCGCGGCGGCGAACCCGACCGGGTCCGGCTGCGCCATGTCGAACGGGTGGTCGCTGCCGCACACGACCGCGTGCTCGCCCGCCCGCGCCGTCAGCAGGCGCAGCAGCTCCGGGTCGTGGGTGACCGTGTCGAACCACAGTGCCCGCACCGCTTCGCCCGGCGGGCGCGACGAGTCGCGGCGGACGTCGGCCCGGGTGCGCCAGCCGTGGTCCCACCGGCCCAGCACCCCGGGCGTGCACCCGCCGCCGTGCACGAAGCAGATCCGCAGGTCCGGCAGCTGGTCGAGCACCCCGCCGAGCAGCAGCGCGCCGACCGCCGTGGCGGTTTCGACCGGGTTGCCGAGCAGGTTGGCCAGGTAGTGGTCCTGCCACTCCGGGCGCGGCAGCTGCATCGGGTGCACCAGCACCGACAGGCCGAGCCGGGCGGACTCGCCGAGCACGTGCCGCAGCACGCCGCGGTCCAGCGACTCGCCGCCGAGCAGCGGCGGGATCGCCACCCCCGCGATTCCCGGCTGCGCCGCCAGCCGCTTCAGCTGCTCGGTCGCCACCGCCTCGCCGTCCAGGGAGACCAGGCCCAGCCCGGCGAGCGCACCACCAGCGGACGCCACGACCTCGGCGAGCGCGGTGTTGAACGCGTCCACGTACTCGGCCGCCGGACCCGCGACGGGGAAGGCGAACGGCGGGGCCGACAGCACCCGCACGCCGAGCCCGGCCGCGGCGGTGTCGGCGAGGATCGCCGGCACGTCGCTCATGGCCCGCGTGGGGATGGACAACGGCACCTCACCGAGGTGCAGCTCGCCGCCGGAGTCGCGCAGCGGCCCGTACGGGGCGCCCGGCGGGAGGCCGAACAGCTCGGCGGGCAGCCAGTGCGCGTGGACGTCGACCGGCCCGTCCGCGATCGGCCCGATCACCGCCGCTCTCCCAGCGGCAGCGGCGCGTTGGCGCTGTCCAGGTGCTCGACCGTGGTGAACACCAGCTCGCTGTCACCGATGTTCTCGATGTCGTGCAACAGGTACTCGCCGGGGCCGAACGTGAAGTGCCGCGTCTCACCGGCCACATAGGACACTTCACGGGTGGTGCCGTCGCTGGTGTGCTGGCGGCTGCGCCCGGCGTTGACCGCGGTCCAGAAGTAGTCCAGCACGTGCCGGTGGGCGTGCCAGCGCTCGCCGGGCGCCAGGCGGATCTCCCAGACCCGGACGCGGTCGTTCTCGCTCAGCAGGCGGGAGCCGACCTCGCCGTCGTGGGCGTGGGCCTCGAACTCGGCGCGCAGCTGCGGGCTCCAGCCGTCGAAACCGCTCGCGACGAGGGTGCCCGCCAGCGGCAGGTCGGACAGGAAACTGGTGTCGGACATGGTCTTCTCCTCGTTTCAGTGGCCGGGCCCGTAGAGGCCGAATCGCAGGTCCGGGTCCCCGGGTGTCCAGGTGTTGTGGAACTGGGAGCGCGCGCCCATCGCCTTGACGCGGTCGAGCAGCCGGGCGCTCAGCTCCAGCTGTGCCGGCTCCCACTTGCGCAGGGCGGCGGGGACGTCGCCGTCGGCGTCGGTCAGCGCGCCGGCCAGCGCCCAGGCGTCGGCGGCGGCCTTCGCGGTGCCGGCGGCGGCGTGCGGGCGGGCGGCGGCCGCGGCGTCGCCGATCAACGCGATCCGGCCCTGCGCCATCCGCGAGGCGCGCACGTCCGACACGACCTGGATGTAGGGCTGCGCGGTGCGGGTGACCACCTCGGCGGCGGCGGGCGCGAGCAGTTCCGCGGCCGTTTCCCGCATCTCGTCGACGTAGCGGTCCTGAACCTGTCCCGGGTGGATGGACACGGTGCCGGTGAAACCGCGCTTGTCGATGAGCATCTCCGCCAGCTCACTGCCGGCCGGCACGTTGCGGTACCAGACGTAGTTCATCAGCCGCTCCGACGGGCCGGTCTCGCCGGGGATCGGGTACACCGTGATGTGCGAGTGCGGGACCACGCTGTAGGAGATCGCGTTGCCGAGCAGTTCCCGCGTCCCCGGGGTGAGTTCGTGTTCGGGCACAGTGCCGCGCCAGCCGACGTAGCCGGAGTACTCCAGCTGCGCGCCGGGGTCGAGCAGGGACCGGCCGATCGAGGTGATGCCGTCGGCGAACACGACCAGATCGGCCTCGGCGCGGTGCCCGGACACGAACCGGACGGTCACGCGGTCCTCGTCCTGCGCGACACCGCAGGCGAACTGGCCGAGGTGGTAGTGCTCGCTGCCGAAGTCGGCGAGCAGCGCCCGGTAGAAGGTGCCCCAGGACGTGTAGGTCCAGCGGCGGCGGGCGCGGTGCACGACACCGTTGCCGCGGTCGAGGTACTGCACGTACTCGGTCGCGGTGGACAGCGCTTCCGGGTTCTGCGCGCTGCGCTCGGCGAACCAGCGCACGGTGTCCGGCTGCAGCACGATCCCGCCGCCCCGGCCGTCCAGCGGCGTCGGGGTGCGCTCGTACACCTCGACCTCGAACCCGAGGTCGCGCAGCAGCAGCGCGGTGGTGAGCCCGCCGATCGACCCGCCGATCACGGCGGCGCGGGCGCCTGCGTAGGCACTCATCAGTGGATCTCCTCCGAAGCGGGAACCGGGCCGGGCTGGACCGGATCGGCGGGCAGGGGCGCGCCGCGGGTCTCCGGCGCGAAGAACAGCCCGATGGCGCCGAGCATCCCGACCGCGACGACGCACGTGGTCGCCAGGCCGAGGTCGCCGCCGAACCAGGACGCGGCCACCACACCGGCCACCAGCGGCCCGGCCGCGGTGAGGTAGCGCCCGATGCCGTTGTAGAGCGCCATCCCGGTGGCGCGGACGCTCGGCGGGAACAGCTCCGGGCCGTAGACGAGGATCCCGGACAGCGCGCCGTAGAGGCCGAAGCCCGCGACCGGGATGACGGCGAGGAACACGCCCCAGCCGGGCGAGAACGGGAACAGGAACCCGACACTGACCGCCGAGACCGCGAAACTGGTCGCGAACGCCTTCCGGCGGCCGATCGCGTCGGCCAGGAAACCCCAGGTGGCGTAGCCGAGCACGCCGCCGGCGTTGAACAGCATCGAGGCCAGCGCGACGCGTTCGTTGGCCACCGCCGGCGCCAGCTGGGCCGCGGTCGCCGCCTGGCGAATCACCTGCGGGTACCAGGTGGACACGCTCCAGAAGGCGACCAGCGACCCGGTGGCCAGCGCGGTGCCGACCAGGGTGTGCTTGAGCAGCGGCCGGGACAGCAGGCGGCGCAGCACGAACCGGTCCTGCTCGGTGCGGTGGCCGCGGGCGCGGCGCTCCCGGCGGGCGGCGATGGAGCCCTTGATCTCCGGCGGCTCCGGCACGTGACGGCGGATGAAGTACACCAGCAGCGCGGGCAGCACGGCGATGCCCATCATCAGCCGCCAGCCGTGGCCGCCGAGCACCGCGTAGGCCAGCGAGGCGAGGAAGAAGCCGAACGCGTAGCCGGACATCATCACGCCGCAGGCCCGCGCCCGGTAGCGGTTGCGCCAGACCTCGGCGACGAGCGCGGCGCCGACCGGCGCCTCCACCCCGGACCCGAGGTCGGCGATGAACCGCAGGACGCCCAGCTGCCACCAGGTGTCGGCGAACGCGGCCAGCGCGGTGAACACCGCGTAGGTCACGATGCCCGCGGACAGCACGCGGACGCGGCCGAAGTAGTCGGCGAGGATGCCGAACAGGATCCCGCCGGTGCCCCAGCCGAACAGGAACAACGCGACGGTGATGCCGCCGTAGAGCCCGATGCTGCCGGTGGCCGGCGCGATCCCGCTGTGCGGCAGCAGTTCGGTCATCGCCGGGCCGAGGATCAGGGAGTACAGGCTGCCCGCGAACCCGTCGAGGGCCCAGCCCATCGTCGTGCCCAGCAGGACCAGCCACTGGGTGCGGGTGATCTCGGTGCGCCACGCCGGCGCGGATTCGGTCATGGAACGGCTCCTTTGCCGTGGGGTCAGTTGAGGCGGCCGGGGCTGTCGGCGCCGTACCAGTCGACGTCGTCGGCGGCGGTGCGGGCGACGACGGTCTTGATCCAGGTGAAGTCGTCGAAGGACTCGGATCCGGCGTCCCGCCCGGTGCCGGATTCCTTGATGCCGCCCCAGGGCAGCGACGGTTCGAGGCGGTGGTGGTCGTTGATCCAGACCATGCCCGCCGCGATCCGGTCCGCGACGCGGTGGCCGCGGGCCAGGTCGCGGGTCCAGACCCCGGCGCCGAGGCCGAAGCGGTTGTCGTTGGCCTTGGCGATCGCGTCGGCTTCGTCGTCGAACGGGACGACGACGGCGACCGGGCCGAAGATCTCCTCCCGCGCGACCCGCATCTCGCTGGTGGCGTCGGCGAGCACGGTGGGCCGCAGGAAGAACCCGCCGTCGAGCGGCGCGGGCAGGTCGGGCGCCCCGCCGCCCGCGGCGAGCCGGGCGCCTTCGGCGATCCCGGCGCCGATCAGGTTCAGCACCTTGTCCCGCTGCGCGGCGCTGACCAGCGGGCCGAGCTGGGTGCGCGGGTCGGACGGGTCGCCGATCCGGATCGCGTCCGCGCGGCGGGCCAGCGCGGCCACAAACCGCTCGTAGTTCCCGCGCTGCACCAGGAACCGGGAACCGGCCACACAGGACTGCCCGGCCGCGACGAAGGCGGCGAACGCCGCGCCCTCCGCGGCCGCCTCGGGGTCGATGTCGTCGAACACGACGATCGGGGTCTTGCCGCCCAGTTCGGCGGTGACGCGGGCGAACCGCTTCGCGGTGGCGACCGCGGCGGCCCGGCCGGCCTCGGTGCCGCCGGTGAGGGTGATCTTGGCGATGTCCGGGTGGCCGGTGAGGCGCTCGCCGACCTCCCGGCCGCCGGTCACCACGTTCACCACGCCGTCCGGGACACCGGCCTCGCGCACCAGATCGGCCAGCGCCACAGTGGACAGTGGCGTGATCTCGGAGGGCTTGACCACGACCGTGTTCCCCGTCGCCAGCGCGGCGGACAGGCTGCGGGCGAGGATGAGCAGCGGGTGGTTGAAGGGCGTGATGATGCCGCACACGCCGAGCGGCGCGCGCCGCTGGTAGGTCAGGTACGGGCCGTCGGAGGGCAGCACGGCGTCGCGCTGGGCGGCCAGCAGCCCGGCGTTGTAGCGGAACCACTCCGGCACCCGGGACAGCTGCGCGCGGGTCTCGGTCACCGGGCGGCCGTTGTTGCGGGTCTCCAGCCGGTACAGCGACTCGGCGGCGCCTTCGACGACGTCCGCGACGCGCAGCAGCAGCCGTCCGCGCTCGGTGCGGGTCAGCGACGGCCACGGCCCGCCGAGGAACGCCGCCCGGGCGCGGGCGACGGCGGCGTCGACCTCGTCGAGGGTGCTGTCCGGCACCGTGTCGAGCAACCGGCCGGTGGCCGGATCGAGGATCGGCCGCGCGTGTCCGGTCTCGGCGGTGGTGGGGGAGGTGGTCGTCGTCGACATCCCGGGCCCTTTCGGTCGTGGGTGGAGCGCTTCCCGAGTCTGATCGACGGCACCGCGCCGGGCGATGTCTGCGGCGACACAGAGTTGACTTGTGGAGTGTTCCCGCTGACACTTCCGGGGTGGATGAGGTTTCCGAGCTGCGCGAGTGGCTGGGCGCGATCGGCGCCCTGACCGCGGCGGTGAACGCCGGTCAGGGGCTGCGGGAGGTGCTCGACCTGGTCGCGGCGACCGCGCGGGAGCTGCTCGGGCTCGACTTCTGCGGTGTCCTGGTGCCGGACGCCGCGCGCGCGAACCTGGTGATCGCCGGGTGGAGCGGGCTGACCGAGGCCTACGTCGCCCGCGTCAACTCCGACCGGCCGGTGCGCATCGAGGCCACCGCCGACGTCGGGGCGCCGTCCAGCCAGGCGTTCCTGTCCGGCCGTCCGTGCGCGGTCTCGGACATCTCACGGGAGCCGGACTTCGTCTGGGGCGGTGTCGCCCGCGAGCAGGGTTACCTGTCGATGCTGTCGGTCCCGCTCGTGACGGCCTCCGGCGTGATCGGCACGCTCAACAGCTACCGCTCCACCGTGCACGAGTTCGGCGCCGAAGAGGTCGGCCGGCTCCAGCTGCTCGCCGAGCACGCCGCCATCGCGATCACCTCGGCGCGGGTGCTGGACGACCTGCGCCGCCAGCACGACCTGGTGACGCGGTCGGAGCGGATCCACGAACGGCTGCTGCGCGTCGCGGTGCAGGCGGGCGGGGTCGCCGGGATCGCGGCCGCGCTGCACGACCTGCTGGGCAGGCCGGTGCTCGTCCGCGACTCGCGGGGCGAGGAGCTCGCCGCCGCGGGCGGCCCGGTGGAGGCCGGTGACGCCGGGCCGTGGTCACCGCGTGCGGAGCTGGTGCGGGAGAGCGGTGCGCACGTCGTGGCCGACGTCGTGCTCACCGGCGAGGTCGCCGCCCGGGTGTGGCTGCCCGGCGGTCCGCTCGCGCCGCTGGACCGCCGGGCGCTGGAGCACGCGTCGGTGGTGCTGTCGCTGGAACTGCTGCGGCAGCGGACCGCGCTGGAGGTGGAGCAGAACCTGCGGGGCGAGCTGCTCGCCGACCTGCTGGCCGGGGCGGACCCGTCGGCCCCGTCGGTGCGGGACCGCGCCGGGCTGCTGGGCCACGACCTGACGCGCCCGCACCGCGCGCTCGTCGCCCAGGTGGTGGCGGGCGGGAAACCGGCGCCGCCGGGCGCGACCCAGCGGGCGATGGCCGAGGCGACCCGGCTCGCCGCCGGTGTCCGGCCGCGCCCGCTGGTGGCGCTGTACCGCGGGGACGTGGTGGCCTTGTGGCCCGACGGCGAGTCCGTCGACGGCTTTCGCCGGGCGCTGCTCACCGCGCGCGGGGTCGACGACGCCACCGTCGCGGTGTCCGCGCCTGCCGTCAACCACGCCGAGGCCTACCGGGTCGCCCGCGGAGCACTCGCCGTCGCCGCCCACGCCGGGCAGTCGGGCGCCACGATCACACTGGACCGGCTCGGCGTGGCCGGGTTGCTGCTCCAGCTCGGCGACCCGGCCCCGCTGTGCGAGTACGCCGACCGCACTCTGGGCGGGCTGGTCGCCTACGACCGCGACCACGGCACCGCCCTGCTGGAGACGCTGCGGGTGCACCTCGCCGCCGGGCTGGACCGGCAGGCCACCGCCGCGGCGCTCACCGTGCACCCCAACACCGTCAGCCAGCGTCTGCGCCGCATCGAGGCGCTGAGCGGTCTGGACCTGCGCTCGGCGCGCGACGTCGTGGACGCGCAGTCCGCGCTGGTGGTGCTCGACGTGGCGAACGGGACGCACGCCGAGGCGTGATCGGAAGTCCGAGGTGGACGGAAGTCCCCCGGACATCACGGTTCGGTTTCGGCGGCAACCGGATCGGCGCGGCGAGCGAGTTAGCGGCATGGTCGCCGTGCGGTTCCTGCTCGCCTTCACCCTGCTCCTGCTGGGCGGGTGCGCCACGCGGCCCGCGCCCGTGCAGCCGGTGCCGGTGCAGCCCGCACCGGAGCCGGAGGTCGTGGCGCCGGTGGAACCGGAAGCGCTCGACGTCCCGCGGATCGGCGCGCGCTCGACGCTCGTCCCGCTGGGCCTCAACGCCGACGAGACCATCGAGGTGCCGCCGGTGACCCAGCCGATGCAGGCCGGGTGGTACCGGCTCGGGCCGTCGCCGGGGGAGCCGGGGCCCGCGGTGGTCCTCGGGCACGTGGACGGTGGCGGCAGGCCGGGGATCTTCCACCGCCTCAAGGAACTCGTGCCGGGGGACGAGGTGGTGGTGTCGCGAAAGGACGGTTCCACCGTCACGTTCGCGGTGACCCGCGTTGAGCAGATCGACAAGGACGAGTTCCCCACCGAAGCGGTCTACGGCGACACCGCCGGGCCCGAGCTGCGGCTGATCACCTGCGGCGGCAGCTTCGACCGGGCCGCGCGCAGCTACCGCGACAACATCATCGTCTACGCCGCACTGCGGTGACGATTCTGGGAGGAAACCATGCAGCACAAGAAGATTCTCGGCGGCGCCGGGCTGCTCGCCTTCGCGGCCGGGGTGCTCGCCGCGCCGGCCGCCAGCGCCACCGCGCCGCCGCCGAAGCTCGGCGTGTCCCCGTCCTCGGTGTCCCCGGGGGAGACGCTCGAGTTCAGCGCGTACTGCGCGGGCTACCCCAGCACGGTGACCTCGCCCGGGCTCGCCGCCCCGGTGACGCTCACCCGTGTCCTGGACGGCTACACCGGCACCGGGAAGGCCGCGGCGAAACCCGGCAGCTACCAGGCCACCTTCACCTGCTCCGGCAGCGGCGGCCCTGCAGGCAACGGCACGGCGACCGCGACGTTCACGATCACCGGCCCGGCAGTGCCGACAGCGACGACGACCACCAAGCCGCGGCCGGGCACGTCGACGCGGCCACCCGCGCCGCCGAAGACCACGACGAAGGCCCCGTCGAAGGCGCCGCAGGTCAAGGTGCTGCCCAAGGGCGCCCCGGAGACCGGCGACGGCACCTACGCCGGGTAAAGGCGTCCGGACCGGGGCAGATCAACTGCCCCGGTCAGTCCGGCACGTCCCGGTCGGCCACGTGCACGGCACGGCCGTCCTGGTACACGGCGAGGATCCGCTTGCCCAGATCGCGCACGTCGAGCGGGTCCCCGTCCACGATGACCAGGTCCGCGCGCTTGCCCGGGGCGATCGAGCCGAGCGTGGACTCCAGCCCCATCAGCTCGGCGGCGGACAGCGTCGCGGCGTGCAGGGCTTCGGCCGGGGACAGGCCGTGCTCGACGAGCAGCTCCAGCTCCAGCAGGTTCTCGCCGTGCGGGTAGAGCGGCGCGTCGGTGCCCATCGCGATCCGCACGCCCGCGTCGACGGCGCGCCGCACGCTGTCGCCGGAGCTCTGGCGGATCTTCTCGGCGATGTGGTCCGGGTACGGCACACCCGCCTCGACGGCCTGCCGCAGCCCGACGCCCGCGCTGAGCGTCGGCACCAGCCACGTGCGCCGCGCGGCCATCATCTCCAGCGTCTCGTCGTCCAGGAAGTGACCGTGCTCGATCGAGCGGACCCCGTTGCGCACCGCCGCTTTCGCGCCCTCGCCGTGCGCGTGCGCCATGACGTGCAGGCCCGCCGCCGACGCCTCAGTCACCATCATGGCGATCTCGTCGTCGCGGAAGTGCGGGATCCGCGGCCCGGCGCCGCTGGACACCACGCCGCCGCTGGTCGCGACCTTGATGACGTCCGCGCCGGCACGCACGAGTTCGCGGATCTTGCGCCGGATCTCCTCCGGGCCGTCCACGATCACCGGCGGGCGGCCCGGGTGCGGCGGCAGCAGGTCCACCACGCACGTCGAGGGCCACCACGGGTCGCCGTGCCCGCCGGTCTGGCTCAGCATGTTCAGCGAGATCTGCATGCGCGGCCCCGGGATCAGGCCGCGTTCCTGCGCCACGCGCATCCCGAGGTCGGCGCCCGCCGCGTCGCGGACCGTGGTCACCCCGGCCGCGAGCGTCCTGACCATGTTCCGCGCGCCCTCGTAGAACTGCAGCGAGAACGGCTCCTGCGCGGCGGCGAACAGGTCCGCGCCGGTCATGGTGAGGTGGACGTGGCAGTCGATCAGCCCGGGCAGCACGCCGCGGCCTGCGCAATCGACCTCCTCGTCGCCGTCGAGGCCGATGCCGACGTCGGTGATCCAGCCGTTCTCGACCGCCACGTCTGCGGGACCGGCGGTGCGGGAGGCGGCGTCGAACACCGTGCCGCCGCGGAAGATGGTGCGGGTCATCGCTGCCCCTCCCGTGTGAGTTCCACTGTGGACAAGCCGCGTTCGGACTGCCGCCGGATGAGCGGCGCGAGCGCGAACAGCACCAGGGCGAGCACCACCGCGCCCATCCCGAGCAGGCCGAAGTAGGCGGCCGCCGACCCGGCGTCGTAGAACTTCACCAGCTGCGCCCCGATGCCTTGCCCGGCGGCGTTCGACGACAACCACAGGCCCATCGTCTGGGTGGCGAACGCGGCGGGCGCCAGCCGGGTCGTCGCGGACAACCCGATGGGGGACAGGCACATCTCGCCGATCGTGACCACGGCGAGGCTGCCGATCAGCCACAGCGGGCTGGTCTGGCCGGGACTCGTCGCGGGCAGCACGAGCATCAGGTAGGACAGCCCGGCGATCGCCAGGCCCGCCGCGAACTTGTGCGCGGTGCCGGGGGAGCGGGCGGACCGGTCGAGCCGCAGCCACATCAACGCGAACAGCGGCGTCAGGACGATCAGCACGAGCGATCCGACGGACTGGAACCACGACGCCGGGATGGTGAACCCGAACGCCCCCAGGTCGGTGCTCTCGTCGGCGTACTGCGCGATAACGGTCGCGCCCTGTTCCTGGATGCACCAAAACGCAACCGCGGAGACGAACATCGGGATGTAGCCGCGCACCCGCGCCCGCTCCGCCGCGGTGGTGCGCTTGCTGCGCAGCATGACCGTGAAGTAGCCGACCGGCAGCGCGATCGCGAGCACGCTGATCAGGTCGACGACCCCGCCCGGGCCGAGCGCGCCGGTGCCGATCGTCGCGGCGAGCACGGCGACGAGCACCGCGACCCCGGCCGCCACCGCGACCACACGCGAGCGGGGCACCTCGCCCAGCCGCAACGGGTTCTTCGGCGCGCTGCTGAGCGGGCTGAGGTGGCGTTGGCTGCGCACGTAGACCACAAGTCCGAGCGCCATGCCGATCGCCGCCAGACCGAATCCGAGGTGGTAGTCGTACCGTTCGCCGACGGTGCCCACGACCAGCGGCGCGGCGACCGCCCCGACGCTGATCCCCATGTAGTAGATGCTGAACCCCGAGTCGCGCCGCGGATCGTCGCGGGCGTAGAGGTCGCCGACCGACGAGGAGATCGTCGGTTTCAGCAGCCCGGTGCCGCTCGCGATGAAGATCATCGACGCGAACAGCGCGCCGGCCCCGGCGGGGATCGCGAGGCAGATGTGGCCGCACATGATCAGGACCCCGCCGGTGAGCGTCGCCCGCCGGTCCCCGAGCAGCCGGTCGCTGATCCAGCCGCCCAGGATCGCCGCCATGTACGTCGCCGAGCCGTAGACCGCGATCAGCGACTTCGCGCTGCCCGGGTCGATGCCGAGACCGCCGTCCAGGATCCGGTCGGTCATGTAGTACAGCAGCAGCGCGCGCATGCCGTAGTAGGAGAACCGTTCCCACGCCTCGGCGAAGAACAGCCCGACCAGCCCGCGCGGCTGGCCGAAGAACACCCGATCCGTACTCCCCACGCCCACCGCACCTCCGAGCCGACCGTGTCAGTGGGCGCAGACGTTACATCCGCGCGGGCCGGTGATCAATGCATGATTCGACTGTCGTGAGCGTTGACTGTCGCCGTTGCGACTTTCGATGGGCGATTTGCGTGAACAGATCGTCGGGGTGGCTGGTATGCGTTAGGTTGTCCCCGTGCACGGGAACCTGGACGAGATCGACGAGCGGCTCGTCCGCGCCCTGCACGAGGACGGCCGAGCCTCTTACGAGACGCTGGCCCGCCTGGTCGGGCTGGCCCGGTCCACCACGAAGGCCCGCGTGCAGCGCCTGCTCGGCGAGGGCGGGCTCCGGCTGGTCGGTACGATCCACCCGGCGGTGTTCGGGCTGCACCAGCTCGGCCACGTGACCATCGAGACCGACGGCCCCGCGGGCCCGGTCGCGCGGCAGGTCGCCGAACTCGGCGAGGTCTCCTTCGTCACCACCACCGCGGGCCGGTTCGCCGTCACCGCCGAGCTGCGCACGGCAGACCTGGAGTCCTTCGCCCGCGGCCTGGCGCGCGTGCAGGCCGTGCCCGGGGTGCGCGCGCTGCAGACCATGACCTACCTGCGCATCTGGAAGGACCCCTACTTCCCGCCCGGGCCGCTGGAGAGCCCCGGCCCGCTCGCGCACATCGAGCTCGACGCTCACGACCACGCGTTGCTGGCGCACCTGCGTGCCGACGGCCGGGCTTCCTTCGCCGAGCTGGCGAGCGTCACCGGCCTCTCCGCGGGCGCGGCGCGCGCCCGGGTGCTGCGGCTGCTGGAGACCGGGGTGGTCCACGTCGGCGCGCTGGTGCGGCTGACGCCGCTGAGCCGGGTCCACACGATGGGGTTCGCGCTGGACGTCAACGGTGACACCGAACCCGTGGCGCGCAAGATCGCCGCGCTCGACGAGATCGACTGCCTGGCCACCGGGATCGGCTGGTGCAGCGGAATCGGCACCATCCGGGCCGGCTCACTCGACGACGTGCTCGCCACGCTGGAGCGCGTGCGCGGCCTGCCGGGCGTGCGAACGGTCGAGGCGTGGACGCACCTGCGGGCCATCAAGGAGGAGAACGACCGGGCGCTTCCGCTGGCCGAATAGGTCTGGACCGGGAAATCGGTCGTGGCGCGGGGCTTGGCGGCCGTAGGGTGCGGGGCGTGCACACGATGATCGCCGAGGGCGTGGTGCTCGAGGTCGAGCTGGGCGGCGACGCTCCCGGATCGGTCGAGAACGCGGACGCGTGGGTCACGCTGGCCGATGGCACGAGGTGGACCGCGACCTTCCTGACGTACGCGGAGATCGGGCGGATCATGGGGCGGCACCGCCGGTCCGGTGAGTACCTGAGCGGCGGATACTTCACCTGCCCGGCGGATCTGGTGGTGCTGGCCGAACCGGGCGTGCGGGCGATGCTCGACGCGGTCGTGGACCTGGTGGCCACCGGCGGCCACGAGTCCGTGCTGCACCGGATTCCCTGAGGAGGGATGGCGTTGGCTCAGGCGCCGGACGGGACGGGCAGCACGCTCCGTTTCCGCGTGGCGGGCGAGGGCGGCGGGCAGGTGTGCTTCGAACCGGCGGGGATGTGCTACGACCTGGCCGACGGCGAACACGTGTGCGCACTGCTCGACGAGACACAGGTCCGCGCCCTCGAAGTGACGTACTGGCCCGGCGGGATCTCGGTGTGGGTGCGCGGCAGCTTCACGACATCGGACCACCAGGGCAACGAGCTGCACCACCTGTGGGGCGGGTGAGCCGGACACCGTGATCGAAATCCGCAACTTCCTCCGCCGCAAGGACGGCACCTTCGAACCACTCCTCGCGAGCTCGGATCCGCCGGAGGACCCCCTCTACGTCGAGGGCGCCATGGAGCTGGTGATCGACGGCGTCGAGCATGGGCTTGGCGCAGGCGGATCTCTCGGCGCTCAGGTCCTCCATCAGTTCCGTCCCCTACGGACGTCCGCCGCACCTCGTAGCCATGGCACGCGCTCGGCCTGTTGAGCGCGCTGCTGCCGGAGAACGCCGAGGACTACCGGCACGATCTGTCCCAGCTGCCTCCCGAGAGGTCCACATCAGACCGGGGCACGTACCCGGGGTAAGAGGCGTTCGGCCCTAGCCGGGGTGGTCGTGGACCGGGTGGGATCGGGCCGGTGCAGACCGATTTCACCGCCGTGCCGGACTGGTTTTCCTGGGAGAACAGCGGCGCGTCGATCGCCACCGCGGGCGGGGACCTCGTGCTCCTGATGGTCGACAACCCGCCCGGCCAGAACACCGCCTTCTACCGCCTCGGGCGGGGGCTCGACGACACCGGCGCCCTGACCGGCGGGTGGACCGCCTGGCAGCCGGTTCCCGACTGGTTCTCCTGGGAGAACGACGCCGCCGGGGTCGCCGTGGCCGACGTGAACGGCGACGGCGAACCCGACCTGATCGTCTACCTGGTCGACGCGCCGGAGGGCCCGAACCAGGCGTTCTACCGCGTCGGCTGGTCGCTCGACCGGGACACCGGCGCGGTCACCGGCGGCTGGACGCCCTGGCAGCCGGTGCCGGACTGGTTCGCCTGGCTCAACGCGGGCGGGGACATCACCGTGGCCCGCACCGCCGCCGGCCTGCAGCTCGTCGTGCTCATGGTCGACGCGCCCGAGGGCGCCAACGCCGGCTTCTACCGCAGCGGCACCCTGAACCCGGACGGCGTGGTGACGGACTGGCGACCGTGGCGAGCCGTGCCCGACTGGGGGTTCTGGGACAACCAGGGCGCGGCCGTCGCGGTCGCGGACCTGGACGGGGACGGCAACGACGAGCTGATCGTCCTGACCGTCGACAACCCGGCAGGCCAGAACCGCGCCCTGTGCACGATCGGCTGGCGGCTCGACGACGACGTGCGGCCCGCGGACGGCTGGGGACCGTGGATTCCCGTGCCGGACTGGGGGTTCTGGGAGAACCAGGGCTGCGGCCTCGCCGTCGCCGGGTTCGGCGGCGAACCGCACTTCGTCGTGCTGGCCGTGGACGACCCGGCCGGGCAGAACGCCGCGCTGCACCGGTTGCTGCACCCGCTCACCGACCTGCACATGGCGCCCGACATGGGGGTGTGGCGCCTGCTGGAACGCGACTCCGGCACCCTCGCCGTGCACGCCGCGCTGCTGCGCACCGGGGACGTGCTGTTCTTCGCCGGGTCGAGCAACGACCCCGAGCGGCACCACGCGCACCTCTACGGCACCACGGTCTGGCACTACCCCGGCGAGGAGGTCGAGCAGCCGCACACGCCCGTCGACCTGTTCTGCGTCGGCCACGCGTTCCTGCCCGACGGACGGCTCCTCGCCGCCGGCGGCACCGGGCAGTACGACCCGTTCCTCGGCCTGCGGCAGTCGATCGCGTTCGACCCCGACACCCTCACCTGGACGGCGCAACCGGACATGGCGGGCGGCCGGTGGTACCCGTCCCTGCTCGCGCTGGGGGACGGGCGGGTCCTCGCCGTCGCCGGGCTCGACGAGACCGGCATGCTCAACACCGTCCCCGAGGTCTACACCGAAGGCGCGGGCTGGACCACCCGGCCCGGGTCGGCGCACTGGCCCATGTACGGGCACCTGTTCCTGCTCGCCGACGGCCGCGTGTTCTACAGCGGCGGCCAGTACGGCAGCAACAACGGGGTGCGGCCGGGCGTGTGGGACCTCGCTGCCAACGCGGTGACCGACGTCCCGGGCCTGCCCGACGCGGGGCTGCGCAACCAGTCCGCGAGTGTGCTGCTGCCGCCGGCGCAGGACCAGCGGGTGATGATCGCCGGCGGCGGGCCGTGGGACATGCACGACCACTCCGGTGCGACCGCGTCGGCCGCGATCGCGGACCTGTCCGCCGCAGAGCCCCGCTACACGCCCGCGGCGGACCTGCACATGGCGCGGATGCACCTGTGCGCGACGCTGCTGCCGGACCGGACCGTGCTGGTCAACGGCGGTTCGATGACGGAGGAGCACGCGGACGCGGCGGCGCTGGAGGCCGAGATCTTCGACCCGGTGAGCGGGACGTGGACGATGGCCGCGGAGAGCCGGGTGCCGCGGCTGTACCACTCGGTGGCGCTGCTGGTGCCGGACGGCAAGGTCGTGACCGCGGGCTCCAACCCGGCGCGCAAGACCGAGGAGATGCGCATCGAGGTGTTCTGGCCGCCGTACCTGTTCGCTGGCCCGCGCCCGCTGGTCGTCGTGACCACGCCCGAGGTGCACTACGGCGGCACGCTGGAGGCCGACGTCCCGGACGCGGCGGACATCGCGAGCGCGTCGCTGATCCGCCCCGGCGCCACGACCCACTCCAGCGAGCTGGAACAGCGGCTGGTGGACCTGCCGGTGACCGTGGCCGGGACGGACCGGCTCCGGATGCGGCTGCCCGGCTCGCCGGAACTGGCGCCGCCGGGCTGGTACCTGCTGACGGTGGTGAACCACGCGGGTGTTCCGTCACCCGCGGTGTGGGTGCGGCTGAGCCCCGGGTGATCCCACCCCTCACGGAGATCACCCGGGGCGGGTCTCAGCCCAGTGCCGGCACCGCCAGGCGGCGTTCGTTCGCCGTCGCGTCGTCGGGCGCTTCCTGCGCGGTGCGTTCCGCCTCGACGCGCGCCCGGTAGTGCGCCACCTCGCGGTCGCGCCGGTCGGCGGTCCAGCCCAGCTCCGGGGCGATCAGGTCGGCCACCGCCGGGGCCGCCGCCAGCCCGCGGTCCCGCTGCTCGATCGAGATCCGCGTCCGCCGCGTGAGCACGTCCTCCAGGTGCAGCGCGCCTTCGTGCGTCACCGCGTACACCGCCTCGGCCTTCAGGTAGTCCGGCGCGCCCGGGATCTCCTCGCCCAGCTCCGGCCGCTCAGCGACCAGCGCGAGGACCTCCTCGACCGCCGTGCCGTACCGGCCCAGCAGGTGCTCGATCCGCGCCACCGGCAGACCCGCCCGCCGCGCGAGCGCGTACCGGCCCTCCCAGACCTCCGCGTACCCGCGCGCGCCCACGATCGGCAGCTTGTCCGTCCACGACGGCGGCGCCGGGCGGTCCACATCGGACATCGCCGCGTCGACGGCGTCGGCGGCCATCACCCGGTACGTCGTGTACTTCCCACCGGCCACGACCACCAGGCCCGGCACCGGGTGCGCCACCGCGTGCTCCCGCGACAGCTTCGTGGTCGCGGTCGCCTTCGCCGCCAGCAGCGGCCGCAGCCCGGCGTACACGCCCTCGATGTCGTCGTGCGTCAACGGCTTGCGCAGCACCGCGTTCACGTGGTCGAGCACGTAGTCCACGTCCGCGCGGCTGGCCGCCGGGTGCTCGCGGTCCAGGTCCCACTCGGTGTCCGTGGTGCCGACGATCCAGTGCGGGCCCCACGGGATCACGAACAGCACGCTCTTCTCGGTGCGCAGGATCAGCCCGGTGTCCAGGTCGATCTTCTCCCGCGGCACCACCAGGTGGATGCCCTTCGACGCGCGCACCGTGAACGGCTTCTCGATGCCGGCGGCCTCGGCGATGTCGTCGCTCCACACCCCGGTCGCGGCGATCACCACGCGCGCCCGCACGGTGATCTCCGCGCCGCTCTCCCGGTCGGTGACCCGCGCGCCCACGACCCGCTCGCCTTCACGGACCAGCGAGGTCACGCGCGTCCTGGTGACCACCGCCGCGCCCTGGTCGGCGGCCGTGCGCGCGATCATCATGGTGTGCCGGGCGTCGTCGACCTGCGCGTCGTAGTACTGGATCGCGCCGATCAGCGCGTCGTCGGCCAGGCCGGGCGCCACCTCGAACGCGCGCCGCCGGCTCAGGTGCCGGTGCCGCGGCAGCGCCCGCGCCCCGCCGAGCGTGTCGTACAACGTCACCCCGGCTCCGATGTAGCCGCGCTCCCAGACCCGGTGCTGGAGCGGCACCAGGAACTTCACCGGCCGCACCAGGTGCGGGGCCAGGGTGCGCAGCAGCAGCCCGCGTTCCCGCAGCGCTTCCCGCACCAGCTTGAAGTCCAGCTGCTCCAGGTAACGCAGCCCGCCGTGGATCAGCTTGCTCGACCGGCTGGACGTGCCCGCGGCCAGGTCGCGGGCCTCGACCAGGGCGACCGACAGCCCGCGCGAGGCCGCGTCCAGCGCGGCGCCCGCGCCGGTCACGCCGCCACCGACGACGAGCACGTCGAACTCTTCGTTCGCCAGCCGCCGCAGCGCGTCGCCGCGGTAGGCGGGGGACAGGGGTTGGGACACGGCTCTCTCCTCTTTTCCAAGCGTGGTGCCGGACCGGCGAGCCGCGTGTGGCGGCGCCTTGGGCGGGCGCCGCCACGCAGGCCGCTCCGGCACGGGATTCACTCGACGTCGACCCAGTCGAGGGTGCGGCCGACGGCCTTCTGCCAGCCGGCGTACCCCTCGGCGCGCTGGGCGTCGTTCCACGACGGCTCCCAGCGCCGGTCCTCGTTCCAGTTCTGTTCCAGCTCGTCGGTCGACTGCCAGAAACCGGCGGCCAGCCCGGCCGCGTAGGCGGCCCCGAGCGCGGTGGTCTCGGCGACGACCGGCCGGGACACCGGCACGCCGAGGATGTCCGCCTGCAGCTGCATGCACAGCTCGTTCGCGGTGACGCCGCCGTCGACGCGCAGCACGTCGAGCGTGACGCCGGAGTCGTTCTGCATGGCCTCCACGACGTCGCGCGTCTGGTAGCAGATCGATTCCAGGGTGGCGCGCGCCAGGTGGGCGTTGGTGGTGGCGCGGGTCAGGCCGACGATCGCGCCGCGGGCGTCGGACCGCCAGTACGGCGCGAACAGCCCGGAGAACGCCGGGACGAAGTAGATCCCGCCGTTGTCCTCGACCTGCCGGGCCAGCGTCTCGCTCTGCGAGGCGCCGCTGATGATGCCGAGCTGGTCACGCAGCCACTGCACGGCCGACCCGGTGACCGCGATGGAGCCTTCCAGCGCGTACACCGGCTTGTCGTCGCCGAACTGGTAGCACAGCGTGGTGAGCAGCCCGTGCTTCGACCGCACCAGCTCGTGGCCGGTGTTGAGCAGCAGGAAGTTGCCGGTGCCGTAGGTGTTCTTGGCTTCGCCGGGCCGGAAGCACACCTGACCGACGGTGGCCGCCTGCTGGTCGCCCAGCACGCCGGTGATCGCGATCTCGCCGCCCAGGGGGCCGTCGGCGCGGGTGGTGCCGAAGTGGCCGGACGACGGCTTGATCTCCGGCAGCATCCGCCGCGGGATGCCGAAGAACGACAGCAGCTCGTCGTCCCAGTCCAGCTTCTCCAGGTCCATCAGCATGGTGCGGGAGGCGTTGGTGACGTCGGTGACGTGCACGCCGCCGTCCACCCCGCCGGTGAGGTTCCAGATCAGCCAGCTGTCGGTGGTGCCGAACAGGGCGTCGCCGTTCTCCGCGTCGGCCCGGACCCCGTCGACGTTCTCCAGGATCCACTGCAGCTTGCCGCCGGAGAAGTACGTGGCGGGCGGCAGGCCGGCCTTGCGGCGGATCACCTCGCCCTGGCCGCCGCGCTCCAGCGCGGAGGCGATGCGGTCGGTGCGGGTGTCCTGCCAGACGATGGCGTTGGTGTAGGGGCGGCCGGTGCGCCGGTTCCACACCACGGTGGTCTCGCGCTGGTTGGTGATGCCGAGCGCGGCCAGGTCGGCGACCGTCAGGTTGGCCTTGGTCAGCGCGCTCGCGATCACCGCGCGGGTGCGCTCCCAGATCTCGGTGGGGTTGTGCTCGACCCAGCCCGGGCGGGGCAGGATCTGCTCGTGCTCCAGCTGGTGGCGGGCGATCTCGTTGCCGCCGTGGTCGAAGATCATGAACCGGGTGCTGGTGGTGCCCTGGTCGACGGCACCGACGAAATCGGGCATGGTCACTCCTTCGTGAACTCAGGCGGTGGGCTCGAGGGCCTTGGCGGGCCCGATGTCCTCGGTGCGGGGCAGGTGGCGGCTGATGAAGTACTTGTAGATCGCGCCGCCGATGACCGCGCCGACGATCGGCGCGACGATCGGGACCCACCAGTACGGGTTGCCGTACTGGTCGCTCCACGCGGTGTCGTAGCCGGTCAGCCAGGACGCCAGGCGCGGGCCGAAGTCGCGGGCCGGGTTGATGGCGTAGCCGGCGTTGGTGCCCCAGGCCATGCCGATCGCGACGACCAGGAAGCCGACGACGACCGGGCCGAGGTTGGCCGCGGGCGCGGTGTTGCGCAGGTCGGTGATGGCGAAGATGACCAGCGCCAGGATCGCGGTGCCGATCACCTGGTCGCGGAAGGCGCCCCAGTCGCCGACCGGCAGTGTGCCGTTGCCCGGCAGGGTGGAGAACACGCCCTGGGTCTTGATGGTCAGGCCCGGGTCGACGGCGTTCAGGACCTCGGTGTAGTTCCAGCGCACCAGCAGCGCGGCGACGAACGCGCCCGCGGTCTGGGCCAGCGCGTAGGGTGCGACCTTGCGCCAGGAGAAGCCCTGGAACACGGCGAGCGCGACGGTGATCGCGGGGTTGAGGTGGGCGCCGCTGATCCGCGAGGCGACGTAGACGCCCAGCGTGACGCCGATGCCCCAGGCCCAGGCGATGCTGTCGTGGTCCCCGATGCCGGCGGCCGACACCTGGGCCACCACCCCGCATCCGAACAGGATGAGGATCATCGTCCCCACGAACTCGGCGGCGAGTTCGCCGGCGAGTCCGCGGGCCTTGAGGCTTCGCGTCATTGCTTCCTCCACAAAGGACCGGTTCCCCCATTGGTGACGCCGAAGCTATGACCGGCGGTGAGACCGCGGCAACGCGCGGTGGTCGGCATTGTCGAACACTCGGAAGTGCGGTTCGACATTGTCGAACCCGGTGCGGGCGGGTTAGGGTCCCCGCTGTGCCGGGTCCCATCCAGTCCATCGAGCGCGCCGCCGCGATCCTCCGGCTGCTGGCGCGTGGTTCCGGGCGCCTCGGCGTCGTGGAGATCGCCGAGTCGCTGGAGCTGGCCAAGGGCACCGCGCACGGCATCCTGCGCACCCTGGCCGGCGTCGGGTTCGTCGAGCAGGACCGCGACACCGGCAAGTACCAGCTCGGCGCCGCCCTGCTGCACCTGGGCAGCAGCCACCTCGACGTGAACGAGCTGCGGTCGCGGGCGATCAACTGGGCCGACGCGCTGGCCGCCCGCAGCGGCGAGGCGGTGCGGATCGGCGCGCCGCTGGAGGGCCGGGTGCTGGTGGTGCACCACGTGTTCCGGCCGGACGACAGCCCGCAGACCCTGGACGTCGGCGCGATGCTGCCGCTGCACGCCACCGCGCTGGGCAAGGTGCTGCTCGCCTACGACGCCGCGCTGCTGGCGTCCTGGCGCGCGGCCGGGCCGGAGGCCTACACCCGCCGGACCCTCCCGCCGTCCGCGGTCGCCCGCGCGCTGGCCGAGGTGCGCCGGGCCGGATGGGCGGCCGAGCGCGGTGAGATGGTGCCGGGCGAGGCCGGGATCGCCGCGCCCATCCGCGGGCACGGTGGCATCGTGGTCGGCGCGATCGGCGTGTCCGGCGCCGAGGACCGGATCTGCGAGCCGAGCGGGCACCCGAAACCGCGGCTGCTGGAGCAGGTCCGCGACGCGGCCAGGGCGGTTTCGCGCGACCTCGTCGCGTCCCGGTGAGGAGGAGGTGATCCGGTGCAGCACTACGTGATGGCGGTCGACCAGGGCACCACGTCCACCCGGTGCATCCTGTTCGACGCCCGCGGGCGGCTGGTGTCCGTGGCGCAGCGCGAGCACCAGCAGCACTTCCCGCGCCCGGGCTGGGTCGAGCACGACGCGACCGAGATCTGGCGCAACCTCGGCCGGATCGTGCCGCAGGCGCTGGCCGACGCCGGCATCGGCGCGGAGCAGGTCGCCGCGCTCGGGATCGCCAACCAGCGCGAGACGACCGTGCTGTGGGACCGGCACACCGGAGCCCCCGTCGGGCGCGCGATCGTGTGGCAGGACACCCGCACCGACGCCATGGTCGAGGCGCTGGCGCGCGAACCGGGCGCGGACCGCGTCCGGCGGCTGTGCGGGCTGCCGCTGGCGACGTACTTCTCGGCGCCGCGCATCCGCTGGCAGCTGGAACACACGCCGGGCCTGCGTGAGCGGGCCGAGCGCGGGGACGTGCTGTTCGGCACGATCGAGAGCTGGCTGATCTGGAACCTCACCGGCGGGCCGGACGGCGGGGTGCACGTCACCGACGTCACCAACGCCTCGCGCACGATGCTGATGAACCTGCGCACGTTGTCCTGGGACGACGAGCTGCTGGAGTTCTTCGACGTGCCGCGGGCGATGCTGCCGGAGATCCGCTCGTCCACCGAGGTGTACGGCACGACGTCGCGGGTGGTGCCGGGGATCCGGATCGCCGCCGCGCTGGGTGACCAGCAGGCCGCGTTGTTCGGCCAGACCTGCTTCGCGCCCGGCGAGGCGAAGTGCACCTACGGCACCGGCAGTTTCCTCTTGCTCAACACCGGAACGACCCCGGTGCTGTCCACGCACGGCATGCTCACCACGGTCGGCTTCCGCATCGGCGAAGAGCCCGCGGTGTACGCGCTGGAAGGCTCGATCGCCGTCACCGGCTCGCTGGTCCAGTGGTTCCGCGACGGGCTCGGCCTGATCGGCAGCGCGCCGGAGATCGAGACGCTGGCGCGCACCGTCGAGGACAACGGCGGCTGCTACATCGTGCCGGCGTTCTCCGGGTTGTTCGCGCCGCACTGGCACAGCGAGGCACGCGGGGTGATCGCCGGGCTGACCTCCTACATCACCAAGGGGCACCTGGCGCGGGCCGTGCTGGAGGCCACCGGCTGGCAGACGCGCGAGGTGGTCGAGGCGATGAACGCCGACTCCGGGATCGCGTTGTCCACGCTGCGCGTCGACGGCGGGATGACCGCGGACAACCTGCTGATGCAGTTCGTCGCGGACGTCCTGGACGTGCCGGTGGTGCGCCCGATGGTGGCGGAGACGGTGTCGCTGGGCGCGGCCTACGCGGCGGGTTTGTCGGTGGGGTACTGGCCGGACCTGGAGGGGCTGCGGCGCAACTGGCACCGGGCGGGCCAGTGGCTGCCGGAGATGGACCCGTCCCGCCGCGAGCGGGAGTACGCGCACTGGCGGCAGGCGGTGGAGCTGACGTTCGGCTGGACGCGCCCGTCCCCGGCGGCGACGCCCGGCACCGACGTGACGGAGCTGGTGCAGGCCGACCACCGGCGGATGGAGGAGCTGTTCCGCGAACTGCGCGACGACGAGGCCGACCGGGCCGCGCTGGCGGGTGAGCTGGTGTCGCTGCTGACCGCCCACGCCACGGCGGCTTCGCGCGTCCTGCGCGCCGTCGTGCCGGACTTCGCGGCGGACGCGCGGGCCGCGCTGGACCCCGGCCCGGAGGGGGAGAAAGCGTTGCTGCGCCTGGAAAGCATCGTGGCCGAGCACATCCGCGCCGTCGAGCGCGGCCTGCTCAACGAGCTGCGGCGGACGGTCTCCCCGGCGGAGCGGATCGGGCTGGGCCGGGCGTTCGCGGCGGAACGCGCGCGCCGCCTGCGCTGAGCCCCCGGCGATCCGCGGCGACGGCTGCGGACGAGAGCGTGACCGCACTGCACGGTCTCACGCTTCGCACTGTCGACCGCCTACCGTCAGGGCTACCTGTCGGGCACGGGCGACGTTTTGGGTGCGCTGTTCAGTCAGTGTCGCGGAGCTGGATCGGAGCGTGGCGTTCGCTCCGATCCAGCCCCGAGAAGGGCGCCGGCGACACGCCGCAGCGCGACCACGACGGCGGCGATCCACTGCCGGTTCGGTTGCCCGCGGTCGTCTTGGCCGTCGGGCACCTCCAGTGTCCGTGCCCAGCTCGTCGAGAGCGCTACCAAGGGAGTCACGACCGCCGCGCCGGGGCGGTCAGCGCGTCAGGTCCGCCACCGTCGGCGCGATCGTGCCGAACAGGTCGCCGATCGTGGTCAGGGCCGCGGTCTGCAGCGTGCCCGCCGCCACCGCGGTGCCGTCCGGGGCGGGCAGGGCCCGGGTCGCGGTGGCCTCGGCGACGATCGTCGGGCGGTAGCCGCGGTTGAAGGCACCCTGGGCGGTGAACGTGACGCACATGTGGGTCATGAAACCGGCCAGCACCAGGTCCGTGCCGGAACCCAGCTCGCGCAGCACCTTCTCCAGCCCGGTCTCGTGGAAGGCGTCCGGGAAGCGCTTGACCACCACGGGCTCACCCTCGGCGGGCGACACCTCGGGGCTGATCGCGCCGATCTCGGCCCGGATGTCGTACGGGCTGCCCGGCCCGCCATCGTTGAGCACGTGCACCACCGGCGCGCCGGCCGTGCGGGCCGCGGCGAGCAGGCGGGCCCCCGCGGTGAGGGCGGGCTCCGCGCCCTCGAGGGTCATCACCCCGGTGCGGTAGGTGTTCTGGAAGTCGATCAGCACGACGGTGGTGTCGGCGAGCCGGGGCAGCTCGGCGCCGAGGCCGAGCACCTCCCGCAGGGTCGGGGAAACGGGCATGACGGAACTCCTTCTGGGCAGGGAAACGGCAGGCGCGGCGGGATTGCCGCGCCCGAAATCACAGGGTCAGACGGTGGTGCGGAACCGGCGCCGGTAGGCGGCCGGCGTGGTGCCGATCTGCTTGCGCATCGCCCGGTGCAGCGTCTCCACCGAGCCGAGCCCGCATGCCGCGGCGATCCGGTCCAGCGGCTCGTCGGTGCTCTCCAGGAGGCGGCGCGCGGCCTCGACCCGGGCGGCCTCGACGTAGGCGGCCGGCGTGCGGCCGGTCTCCTGCCGGAAGACGCGGGCGAAGTGCCGCTCGCTCAGGCACATCCGGTCCGCCAGCGCCGCGGTGGACAGGTCGCCGCCGAGGTTGTCGGCGATGAACATCCGCAGTTCGTCGATGTCCCGCCGCGCGGCGGGCGGCGAGCTCAGCGGGACCGAGAACTGGCTCTGCCCGCCCTGGCGCTTGAGGTACATGACCAGCTGCCGCGCCACGTCCAGGGCGACCTCCTCGCCCAGGTCCTCGGCCACCAGCGCCAGCGCGAGGTCCATGCAGGCGCTGATCCCGGCGCCGGTCCACACGTCCCCGCAGCGCACGAAGATCGGGTCGGGGTCCACCCGCACCGCCGGGTGGTCGGCGGCCAGCTGCGCGGCGGTCGACCAGTGGGTGGTGGCGGTCTTGCCGTCCAGCAGCCCGGCCGCGGCCAGCACGTGCGCTCCCACGCACACCGAGGCGACGCGGCGGGCCTGCGGCGCGGTCGCCTTCACCCAGGTCACCACCTCCTGGTCGATCCGGGCGACCGGCCCGTCCGGGCGCAGGTCGACCGCGCCGGGCACCAGGAGCGTGTCCAGCGCGCCGTCCACCTCGGCGAACGCGAGATCGGTCACCAGCCGCACCCCCGCCGACGTCGTGACGACGCCGCCGTCCGGTCCGGCGAGCTGGACGACGTAGCCGGCCGCGCCCCGGGTCGCCCGGTTGGCCAGCGTGAACACCTCGGCCGGGCCGGTGACGTCGAGGAGGTCGACGTCGGGGAAGACCGCGATCACGACACGGCGGGTGGTTGCCATGCACCCATCGTGACCGGCGGCGGCCATGGCGGCAATGACGGTGTTCTGTCACATCCGGACACGCCTCACAATCGGGGGCGCTGTCTCGTCAAGAGGGGGAGCACGAGACCGAGGGAGCCACCATGACCACCGATCCGGGCCTGAGCGCCGTCATCAGCGAGCGGCGCCAGCTGATCAACCTCGCCTACCGGCTGCTCGGCACCCTCGCCGACGCCGAGGACGTCGTGCAGGAGACCTACGCCCGGTGGTACTCCCTGTCCCGCGCCCAGCAGGAGGCGATCGAGTCCCCGGGCGCCTGGCTGACGACCGTGGCCAGCCGGATCTGCCTCGACCTGCTCGGCTCGGCCCGCGCCCGCCGCGAGCGGTACGTCGGCGAGTGGATCCCGGAACCGCTGCCCGACCGCGAGTCCGCCGCCGACCCGGCCGACCGCGTCACGCTCGACGAGTCGGTCAGCATGGCCTTCCTCGTCGTGCTCGACGCGATGACCCCGGCCGAGCGGGTGGCGTTCGTGCTGCACGACGTGTTCCGCTACCCGTTCGCCGAGGTCGCCGAGATCGTCGGCCGCACACCCGCGGCGTGCCGTCAGCTCGCCACGTCGGCGCGGCGCCGCGTCCGCGACGCGCGGGTGCCCGCCGCCTCCGGCGAGCAGCGGGCGGAGGTCGTCCGGAACTTCAAGCGGGCGTGGGAGAACCGGGACATCCGGGCGCTGGTCGGGCTGCTCGACCCCGGCGCGACGGTGGTCGCCGACGGCGGCGGTCTCGTCAGCGCCGCGCCGCACCCGATCGAAGGCGCGGAGGAGATCGCGCGCTACATGGCCGCGCTCGTCGAGCAGGCCCCCGGTCTCGGCCTGGAGGAACGCCCGGTCAACGGCCAGCCCGGCCTGGTGGTCCGGCACGCCGGCCGCACCGAGGCGGTGCTGGCGTTCGAGGTCGACGGCGACCGCGTGACCCGCATCTGGGCGGTGCGCAATCCGGAGAAACTGCGGCCTTGGACCGATTCCTGACCCCTGCCCGGTTTGTCTAGGCTGGGGGCCGGACGACGGGGGTGGGCGATGAGCGTGCGCAGTGCGGAGTTCCACGAGATGGTGGACGCGCTGGCGGAGGTCGAGCGCGGCAAGGGCAGCGAGTACACGTCCTACAGCGTGCGGGGCAAGCGGTTCGGCTACTACTGGCCGCGCACGGAGACCGTGGGGCTCAAGCAGACCCTGATCGAGCAGCAGGCGCTGGTCGCGGAGCGGCCGGAGGTGTTCGAGGAGCAGTTCACCGCGGGCGGGTTCGGCTGGGTGGTGGTCCACCTGGCCGGCATCGACGCCGACGAGCTGGCCGAACTGGTCTACGAGGCGTGGCGGCTGTCCGCGCCGGAGGAGCTCATCGCCGCGCAGCCGTTGCCGCGCTAGCTGTCGTGACCTGACAGGTGTGGATGGTCGGTGAGCAGGGTGCGGTTGAAGCATTCGCCCCTGCCGTTCGGTCTGCGCAGGCAGGCGGGTGGGGCTGTGCCGCGGGCGGTCGGCCAACCGCATGATCAACTGCCGGGCCTACTGGTAGTGGATGCGTCGCAACACCCACTCCGCCCGGAGGCCCTCCCCACGATCAACCCAACACGCCGTCCACAACCTCACGAGTCACAACAGCTGGCGATCACCACGTCACCGGCGGCACGACCTCGCCGGTCGCGCGCCCGTCCGGGGTGAGCAGCCAGCCCATCCGCTTCGGGGTGCGCAGGTTGATCCCGTTGTCGCGCACGGTGAGCCACGGCAGCTTCTCCCCGATGAGGCGCTCCAGCCGCAGCAGGTCGGCCAGCGACCGGGTCCACACGGTGAAGGCGATGTTGCTGTCGCCGGTGGTGGACAGGCACATCCGCAGTTCCGGCAGCGTCGTGATCGCCTCGATGGTGCGCTGCTGGTCGGCCGGGGCGACGCTGGCCAGCCAGGTGCTGCTGATCGGCCAGCGCGACACCGACTGGGCGACCTCGCACCGGAACGACAGCAGCCCCGAGGCGAGCAGCCGGGCGAGTTGCCGCCGCACGGTCGCCGGGTTGCGCCCGGTCAGCGACGCCAGCTCGGCGGCCGTGCGCCGCCCGTCGTGGGCCAGCGCGGAGATCAACGGGCCCGCGTTCGGCGGCGCGGTCACGCCCGGCGCCGGGCGGGTGGCCCGGGCCGCGGCCTCGAACGCCAGCTCCTGCGACCGGTTCAGCGCGTCCAGCCGCCACGAGCTGCCGTCGCGGTGGGTGGCGCTGACGACGTGCGTGCGCTGCCGCTGCACGCCGGGCATCCGCGGCAGGTCGTCGAGCACGAACGTGGTCAGCCCGGCCAGATCGGGGGTGATCACGGTGAGCAGCAGGTCGCGGCCACGCGTCGACTCCTCGACGGTGACCGCTCGCGGATCCGCGCACACCGCCCGCAGCACCTCGTCCCGCGCGGCGGGCTGACAGTCCACCTCGACCAGCGCCAGGACGACCCGCCGGTAGTCGCCGCCGGGGTGGGCCGTCACCCACGCCACCCCGGCCTCCCGCAGGCGGGCCCAGCGCGCCGCTACCGTCGCCGGGGTCGTGCCCAGGATCCTGGCCGCGTCCGCCCAGGTCACCCGCGGCGCGATCTGCAGCCCGTGCAGCAGCTCGAGGTCCCGCTCGTCCAGGTCCGGATGCACGAAAACCTCCCTGAGCCCGGAAACGGTGCGCGAATCATGCGATTTCAGCGGCGACAGGGTAGCCGCTGCGCAAACTCCTGGGAACAACGTGACCACGAGGAGGGCGAGAACGGATGTCGGTGGTGGCGGACGCCAGGGCGATGGCGGAGGACCTCGTCCGGCTGCGGCGGGACCTGCACCGCGAGCCGGAGGTCGGCCTGCACCTGCCCCGCACGCAGGAGCGCGTGCTCGCGGCGCTGGACGGCCTGCCGCTGGAGATCACCACCGGCCGCAGCTCCACCGCGGTCACCGCCGTGCTGCGGGGCGCCCGCTCCGGCCGGGCGGTGCTGCTGCGCGCCGACATGGACGGGCTGCCCGTGCAGGAGGCGACCGGGCTGGACTACGCCTCCCGCGCCGAGGGGACCATGCACGCCTGCGGGCACGACCTGCACACCGCGATGCTCGCCGGCGCCGCCCGGCTGCTGTCCGACCGCCGCGACCGGCTGGACGGGGACGTGGTGTTCATGTTCCAGCCGGGGGAGGAGGGCTGGGAGGGCGCCCGGGCGATGATCGACGAAGGCGTGCTCGACGCGGCAGGCCCGCGTGTGGAGGCCGCATACGGGCTGCACGTGTTCTCCACGTTCGAGCGCGGGTTCACCAGCAGGCCCGGTCCGATGATGGCCGCCTCCGCGTCGTTCGCGGTCACCGTGCGCGGCCGCGGCGGGCACGGCTCGGCCCCGCACCTGGCGCGCGACCCGGTGCCGGTGGCCGCCGAGATGATCACCGCGCTGCAGACGATGGTCACCCGCCGGTTCGACGTGTTCGACCCCGTGGTGCTCACCGTCGGGGTGGTGCGGGCGGGATCGCGCAGCAACATCATCCCGGAGACCGCCCGGTTCGAGGCCACCGTCCGGACCTTCTCCCGCGACGCCGGGCAGCGCGTGCGGGACGCCGCGGTCCGGCTGGTCCGGGGCATCGCGCAGGCCCACGACGTCGAGGCCGACGCCGAGTACCTGGAAGCCCGCCCCGCGACGGTCAACGACGACGGCGAGACCGCGTTCGCCCGCGACGTGGTGCGCGAGACGTTCGGCGACGACGGCTACGCCACCATGCCCAACCCCATCGCCGGCGCCGAGGACTTCTCCAGGGTCCTCGCCGAGGTGCCCGGCTGCTTCCTCGCGCTCGGCGCGCTGCCCGCCGGCGCCGACCCGCGCCGGGCGGCGTTCAACCACAGCCCCCACGCCGTGTTCGACGACTCCGTGCTCGCCGACGGCGCGGCCCTGTTCACCGAGCTGGCACGGCGCCGGCTCGCGTCCGAAGGAGACCGACCATGACCGAGACCGCGCAGCGCGGCACCCGGGCCCCGGCCACGAGCCGCACCACCACGCTCGTCGGCACCGGGCTCGGGCACGCGCTCGAGTGGTACGACTGGGGCATCTACGCGATCTTCGTGCCGTTCTTCGCCACGCAGTTCTTCGACCGCGGCAACCAGTTCTCCGCGGTGCTGTCCAGCCTGGCCGTGTTCGCCGTCGGGTTCGTCGCGCGGCCGCTGGGCGGGCTGCTGTTCGGCTGGTTCGCCGACCGCGCCGGGCGGCGAACCGCGATGACGGTCACGGTCGCGACCATCGCGGGCGCCAGCTTCGTCATCGGCATCGCCCCCACCTACGCCGCCGTCGGCGCGTGGGCGTCGCTGATCCTGCTGCTCGCCCGCGTGGTGCAGGGCCTGGCGTGCGGCGGGGAACTGCCGTCCGCGCAGACCTACCTGTCCGAAATGGCGCCCGCGGCGCAGCGCGGGCGCTGGTCCAGCCTGATCTACATCGCCAGCGTCTTCGGCAACACCGTCGGCGTCGTGCTCGGGCTCGTCCTCACGGTCGTGCTGACGCCGGAGCAGATGCAGTCCTTCGGCTGGCGCATCCCGTTCCTGCTCGGCGGCGTGTTCGGGCTGGTGGCCGTCTACATGCGACGGAACCTGACCGAGAGCGAGACCTTCACCGCGTCGCGGCGGCGGGAGAAGGTCCGGCTGTGGCCGGCGATCCTGGAGCACCGCAGGCAGGCACTGCAGGTGATCGGGCTGTCCATCGGGTTCACCGTCGTCTACTACTCGTGGGTGATCGCCGCCCCGGCGTACGCGATCAGCTCCCTGCACATCGGGTCGACCGCCGCGCTGTGGGCCGGGGTCGGGTCGGCGGTGATCCTCATGGTCACCATGCCGTTCTGGGGCATGCTGTCCGACCGGATCGGGCGGAAACCGGTGCTGCTGATCTCCACCCTCGGGTGCGCGGCGCTGCTGTTCCCGGTTCAGTTCATCGTGCGCACCAGCGCGTGGCAGCTGTTCCTGGGCATGAGCCTGGCGGCGGTGTTCATCTCCGCCGGGGTGTCGATCCTGCCCGCGGTGTACGCGGAGATGTTCCCGACCGCGATCCGCGCGCTGGGGCTCGCCGTGCCGTACTCGATCGCCGTCGCGGCCTTCGGCGGGACCGCGCCGTATCTTCAGGCGTGGGTGGGCGCCGAGTTCGGCCGCTCCGCCTTCACCGGATACCTCGTCCTGCTGATGCTGGTGTCCAGTGCCGCCATCGCCACCCTGCCCGAGACCCGAGCCAAGGAACTGAGCTGAACCATGTCCCTGCTGGACGCGCTGACCGACGGCCACCGCATCGCCGATCTCTCGCAGCCGCTGGAGAACGGCATGCCGTCCTCGCCGACGCACCCGCCGTTCCGGTTCGCGCTCGCCCAGCGGCACGGTGACGTCGTCCGCGAGGACGGCCTGACCGGGTCGCACGAGCTGATCACCATGGGCGGGCACGTCGGCACCCACATGGACGCGGTCAGCCACGTCGCGGCCGACGGTGTCCTGCACGGCGGGGTGCCGGTGGCGCAGGCGCTGGAGCGGGGACGCTACCGGGTCGGCGGCATCGAGGCGGTGCCGCCGATCCTGTGCCGCGGGGTGCTGTTCGACATCCCGCGGCTGCGGGCCGTGCCGCGGCTCGGGCCCGGGGAGGCCGTCACGGCGGAGGATCTCGCCGCGACCGGCCTGGAAGTGCGCGCCGGGGACGTCGCGCTCGTCCGCACCGGGTGGGCGCAGCTGTGGGACCGGCCCGCGGATTATCTCGGCGGCGAGGGTGGTGTGCCGGGGCTGGACGCGAGCGGTGCGCGGTGGCTGGCCGAGCGCGGGGTGCGCGCGGTCGGCGGCGACACGATCGCGCTGGAGCAGATCAGCCCCGAGGCGGGGCTGGGGCGGTTGCCGGTGCACCGGATCCTGTTGCAGGAGAACGGGATCAACATCATCGAGGTGATGAACCTGGAGGAGCTGGCGGCGGCGGGACCAGCGGAGTTCCTGTTCGTGTGCGCGCCGCTGCCGGTCGTCGGGGCCACTGGCGCGCCCGTGCGGCCGCTGGCAGTGTGGTGACGCGTGACCGGTCAGAGGGAACGGATGCTCGCGGGGGAGCTGTACCGCGCGGACGACCCGGAGCTGCAGGCCGCGCTGCGGCGGGCGGCGGAGCTGCAGCGGCGGTTCAACGACGGTGGGGACCCGGCGGTGCTGCGTGAGCTGCTGGGGTCGGTGGGGGAGGACGCCGAGGTGCGGCCGCCGCTGTACGTCGACTACGGCTCGCACATCGGCATCGGGCCGCGCGCGTTCCTCAACTACGGCGCGGTGCTGCTGGACGTCGCCCCGATCACGATCGGCGCGGACGCGCAGATCGGCCCCGGCGTGCAGCTGCTGACCCCCACCCACCCGCTCGACGCGCGGCTGCGGCGGGAGAAGTGGGAGGCCGCGGAGCCGATCACCCTGCACGACAACGTGTGGCTCGGCGGTGGCGTGATCGTATGCCCCGGCGTGACGATCGGCGAGAACACCGTGGTGGGTGCGGGGTCGGTGGTGACGCGCGATCTGCCGCCGGACGTGGTGGCGGTCGGCAACCCGGCGCGCGTGGTGAAGAAACTCTGAATTCCCTCCCCGTCCTGTCGATCCGGCGCGTGGTGGCTCGACGTACCGGTAAGGACGAGGAGAAAGGACGAGAGCGATGACCACCACGACGCTGCTGACCCGGATCGCACTGGACGACGCGCTCGTCGCCGAGGACCACGCCGAGGAGTGCGGGTTCCTGGACCCGCTGGACCGGATCACCTGCCCGGTGCACCGCCGCTGGATCCACCAGTGCTGCCACAGCGACCTGCACGTCAGCCAGGTCAGCGGGCACCGGTGGTGCCGCCCGTGCAAACGGGCGCTGGAAGTGGCGGTCGACGAGGTGCTCGGCACGGTCGCCCTGAGGTGCCCCAAGTGCGCCCGCGGAAGCCACACCCGCGCCGACGCGCAACTGATCACCGCCTGCGAAGCGAGCCTCGCCGCGGCATCCCGCAGCGCGCGGCGCGCCGCCTGAAAATTCTTGGTCACCTCTGCCCGCCGTGCGTCACTTACTGGTGGAGCCGAGGGAGGACGACATGAGCAGACGGACCGGCAGGACGCGCGGACGGGCAGGCAGGCGATCCCGGCCGGCTCCGACGTGACGGGCGGGCCGGACGATGTCGCCGAGCGCGCCATGACGCTCCGCAAGCTCTACTACGCCGACCTCGCCGGGTACGCGGTCAAGCTCGGGTGCCCGGTCTCCGAGGCGCGCACGATCGCCGAGGACGCGGTGACGGAGCTCGTCCTAGGCGAGCACCGGGGGACAGTGGGGCCGATCGAGCAGGAGCGGGCCTGGCTGTTCGCGACCGTGCGCAACATGGCGCTCGCCGCGCGGCGCAAAGCCCGCTGGAACGCCGACGCGGACGCCCACCTGATCGCCGACCGGACGCGGCAGCGCACCTGGGCCTCGCCGGAGGCTCACCTGGAAACCGTGGAGACCCTGCGCGCGCTCCGCTCCCTGCCGGGCAGCCATCGCGACGCGGTGGTGCTCGCCGCGGAGGGGTTCTCCCTCCGGGAGATCGCCGATGCCCTCGGGATTTCGGTGCCCGCGGCCAAGAAGCGCGTCTCGCGGGGGCGGCGGGCGCTGCGGGACCTTCTCGAACCGCCCGGCGGGAGGCACAGCGATGATTGACGACGACGTCCTGACCACCCGGCTGACCGCCGCGGGCGCGCACCTCGACCGCCTCTTCACGACCGATCTCGACGATCCGGCGCGGGTCCGGGCGTTCCGGGCGCGGGTGGCGCGCGAGGTCGCCGGCGACGGGCTCGCCGCCGCCGTGGCCGGGGATCCCGTCGCGGTCGAACGGCTTCTCGCGGAGATCCGGCCGCTGGTCGTCCGGTACTGCCGGGCCCGCGTCGGCAGGCACGGGTCCTTCGCCGCCGCCGACGACGTCGCCCAGGAGGTGTGCCTCGCGGTGCTCACCGCCCTGCCCGGCTACCGCGACCAGGGCCGGCCGTTCCTCGCGTTCGTCTACGGCATCGCCCAGCACAAGGTCGCCGACGCCCACCGCGCGGCGGGCCGGAACCGGGCGGAACCCGTCGCGGAGGTGCCGGACCAGGCCGACGGCGAGACCGGCCCCGAGGCGCGCCTGCTGCACCGCGAACTGAACGACCGCATGTCGCGCTTGCTGCGGGTGCTGCCGGACAAGCAGCGGGAAATCGTGGTGCTGCGGGTGGTCGCCGGGTTGTCCGCGGAGGAGACGGCCGAGGTGGTCGGGTCGACGCCGGGCGCCGTGCGCGTCGCGCAGCACCGGGCACTCGCGAGCCTGCGCAAGGCCCTCGCCGCGAGCGAGGTCTAGCGCGCCCACTCCGGCACCCACACGTCCCCGCCGGCGGTGGCCCGGTGGCGGCTGCGCAGGTAGTCGAGGAAGCTCGCCAGCACCGGGTGGGCGTTGTCGGCCCGCCAGATCACCGAGTGCGGGTACACCGGCGTCGGACCGACGACCGGGATCCGGCGCAGGTCGTAGCTCTCCGGCCACAGGTACCGCGAGCCCTCGCCGACGAAGGTCGCCAGCCGGGCCGAGTCGGCGATCTCCGCGAGCAGCGCTTCCACCCCGAAACTCGGCCCGATCGTGTCGATGGTGAGCCCGAACGCGGCCGCGAGGTCCTCGTAGTAGCCCTTCGCCTCGGTGTCGACGAGGCCGGGCATCCAGATCGGGTGCCCGGCGAGCTCGGCGAGCGTCACCGCGGCCGCGCCGGCCAGCGGGTGCCGCGGACCGACCAGCACCTGGTGCCGGTCGTCGATCACCCGTGCCGCCCGCAGCCCGGCAGGCACCTTCCCCGCGGTCGCCCGCAGCGACCGGAAGGTGGCGTCGAGCGTGCCCGCCGCGACCTCGGCCAGCGCCGACGCCGCGTCCACGGTCAGCGTGACCACGTCCAGTTCGATGCCGGGATGCTGCCGGTAGAAGTCGTGCAGGATGCCGGCGGCCGCGACCCGCCGGTTCAGCACGTCGATCCGCAGCGCCCGCCGCCCCGGTGTGACCGCCGTCAGCGCGCGCTCCGCCGCGCGGAGCAGTTCGCGGGCGTGCGGCAGGAACGCCTGCCCGTCCACGGTGAGCCGCACACCGCCGGCCGTGCGCACGAACAGCCGCACGCCGAGCTGCCGCTCCAGGCCGGCCACCCGTTTCGACGCCGCCTGCTGCGTGACGCCCAGCTCGTCCGCGGCCGCCTGGAACCGGCCCGCCGCGGCGACCGCGGCGAAGGTCCGCACCGCCTCGAGATCCACGGCGCCGAACCTACTGCCACAACCAGCGGTTGTGCCGCCGCGTCGAAGCGGTTGTTGACAAAAGGCAGGTATTTACCTGCATAATGGTCGGCGTGAGCGCGGAAGCGATGGACGCGGTGTTCAAGGCGCTGGCCGACCCGACCCGGCGGCTGGTGCTCGACCGCCTGCGGGAGCAGAACGGGCAGACCCTGAGCCAGGTGTGCGAGCCGCTGGGGATGGCCCGTCAGTCGGCGACCCAGCACCTCGACGTCCTGGTGCGGGCCAATCTCGTGACCGTGGTGCGCCGCGGCCGGGAACGCCTGCACTACCTCAACCCCGGGCCCATTCACGAGATCGAGCAGCGCTGGATCGCCGAGTTCGACAAACCCCGGCTGCGTGTGCTCGCGGCCATCAAAGACCAGGCAGAGGAGTACGCCATGACCGTCCCGGACTACGTCTACGTCACCTACATCCGCGCGAGCGCCGACCAGGTGTGGCGGGCGCTCACCGACGCGGACCTGACCGCCCGCTACTGGGGGCACGCCAACATCTCCGACTGGCAGCCCGGTTCGGTGTGGGAGCACCGCCGCGTGGACGGGTCGGGCGCCGTGGACGTGGTGGGCAAGGTGCTCGAGTCCGAGCCGCCGACCCGGCTGGTGATCACGTTCGAGGATTCGCTGGGCGAGTCGCGGGACCCGTCGGTGGTCACCTTCCTCGTCGAGCCGCACGAACAGATCGTGCGCCTCACCGTGACCCACGAGAGGCTGCCCAACGAGGAGATGCGCAACGGCATCTCCAGCGGCTGGCCCGCGGTGCTGGCGAACCTGAAGTCGCTGCTGGAGACCGGGGACGTGCTGCCGCAGGCGCCGTGGGAGATGTCGGAGGCGCACGCCTGACCCGGCCGCGCTGAGCGGTTGCCCGCTCTGTGGGACGGCTACCGCGAATCCGCCGGAATCCTCCATGATCCGAGGGACTTCCACGGCTCAGGGGGTGGTGACGGTGGCCCGGATCCTCCGCGCGTTCGGTCGCGCGCTCGGCAGCATCGGCCACGCGATGGTGCCGGCCGGCGCGCCCTACGACGTCGGTTTCGCGTTGCCCCGTCCGGACTATCCGCCGCTGGGCCATCCGGCCGACCGTCTCGCCGTGCCGCTTTCGGCGCGGGAACGGGAAGCGTTCCACGTGCTGGCCGCGGACCTCGCGCTGTGAACGTGCGACGGCGAACCGTGCTCGGCGTGGCGGGAGTCGCCGCCGCCGGTCCGTTGTGGACAGCAGCGACCGTGGCGGCCGACACTCCCATCGTGAAACCCCTGCCGCCGGAGGACTTCACCGTGCTCGGCACGAACGCCGAGATGCGGTGGGACTCGCCGCACCCGGTCGGGGACATCGTGCCGGTGTCCCGGTTCTTCGTGCGCAACCACACCGCCACCCCGCTGCTCGACGCGCGGACCTGGCGCCTGGAGATCACCGGCGACGGGCTCCGGGGCGGGCCGGTCACCGTCACCTACGACGACCTGCTGCGCCTGCCGTCGGAGACGATCACCGCGGCCATCGAGTGCGCGGGCAACGGGCGCGGCTTCTTCACCTCGCAGCAGGGGCAGACCGTGTCCGGCACCGCGTGGCGGCTCGGCGCGATCGGGGTGGCGCGCTGGCGGGGCGTGCCGCTGGCGACGCTGCTGCACCGGGCCGGCCTCGCTCGCGACGCCGTCGACGTGCTGCCCGAAGGTCTCGACGCCGACTACGTCACCGGCGGCGTAAACCTGGGCCGGGTGCGGCGCCCGCTGCCGGTGGGCAAGGCGCTCGACGACGTCCTGGTCGCCTACGAGATGAACGGCGAACCGCTGCCGCCGGACCACGGCTTCCCGGCGCGGCTGGTGGTGCCGGGCTGGATCGGCATCGCGTCCATCAAGTGGCTCGGCCGCATCCAGGTGTCCCGCACTCCGCTGGATTCGCCGTGGGACACGCAGTACTACCGGCTGACCGGCCCGGACTACCCGCCGGAAGGGGTGCTGGTGACGCGGCAGAACACCAAGAGCGTGTTCGAACTGCCGTGGCGGGCGACCCTCGCCGCGGGCCGGGAGCACGTGCTGCGTGGCCGGTCCTGGTCCGGCACCGGCGGCATCCGCCGGGTCGACGTGAGCACGGACGACGGCCGCACGTGGCGGCGCGCCGAGTTCGTCGGCAGCGGCGGCGGGTGGCAGCGGTGGACGCTGCGGTGGCGGCCGGGCCTGGGCGAGCACACGCTGCGGGCGCGCGCGGTGGACCGGCACGGCGTGGCCCAGCCGGACATCGAATTGTACAACACGCAGGGCTACCTGTTCGGCGCGGTGGTGCGCCACCCGGTGGTGGCGGTCTGACGTGGCGGGCCGGTGCGGGTGGCGGCAGCGTCCGCTGGTGCGGGTGGCAGTGCCTCTCGGCAACGGTGTCCTGGCCGGCCGCCATGGCCGACGGGCGCTCGGCGCCACCCGGTGGTGGCGGTCTGACGTGGCGGGCCCGTGCCGGGTGGCGGCAGCTTCCGCTGGTGCGGGTGGCAGTGCCTCTCGGCAACGGCGGCGCTGTCCTGGCCGGCCGCCATGGCCAACGGGCGCTCGGCGCCACCCGGTGGTGGCAGTCTGACGTGGCGGGCCCGTGCCGGGTAGCAGCAGCTTCCGCGGTGCGCGGCAGCGTCCCTCGGCCTGGCGGCGTGTCCTGGCCCGCCGCCACGTCCAACGGGTGCCCGGTCTAAGCGCTGCGCGTGTAGAAGAAGTCCTCTCCACCGCCGGAATCGCCGGTCGTCACCTCGACCGGGCAGCCGAGCACACCGGACAGTTCCGCGCCCAGCCCGGCGATGTCGTCGGCCGTCGCGGCGGGGCGTAGCGCCACCGCCAGGTCGAGGCCGGAATCCGGGCGGTCCTCGCCGCGGGCGGCGGGGCCCGTCAGCCACGCCCGCGTCACCGGGTAGCGCGCGAGGACCTCGGTGGCGCTTCGCCGCTGGCGCTCCAGGAGCTCGCTCGGGCGCAACGCGTTCACGAGCTCCGTGGCGAGGTGGAAACCCGCCGCGCGCAGCAGGCGTTCCAGCATCGCGACCGACGGCTGGCGGCGCCCGGCCTCGATCGTCGCCACCGTCGACTGTGGCACGCCCGCCAGGCGCGCCAGTTCCCGTTGCGACAGTCGCCGCTGCCCGCGGGCGGCGGAAAGCAACTTCGCCGCGGTTCCGGTGACAGCGGATCCGCTCTCGATTCCCTCGCTATCGGTACTCGTTTCGTCACCCATTTCCGCGCGGAGAATTGTCCCGGCGATTTTCCGGAGTATAGGTCCACCCCGGACGCCGATGCCGGAAACCGTCCTGTTGAACCGTGTTTTGACGCCCCAGTAGGGAAATGGTGAGTAGATCTTGGACAAAGATCGTGTCGTGGAAATTGTTTTTCGGCCGCCGCTCGCAGTTTTTCCGCCGAGGCGGCGGGGTAGTTCTCGGCCGGTACATCCTGCTCGCCCCGATGAGTTCGGGGGGTGGCGCGTGGGTTGTCGGCAGGACTCGCCAATCGCCGGAGTCAGGAGGACTACGAATGAAGGCAGGATCGCGTGTCGCCCTCGGTGTCGGGCTCGGCTACCTACTGGGCCGCACGAAGAAGATGCGCCTGGCGCTGATGATCGCGGCCGCGGGAGCGACCGGCAAGACCGGCGTCACCCCGGGGAAGCTGCTGCAGAACGGCCTGAGCCAGCTCGGCTCGTCCGCGGAGCTGACGAAACTGACCGACGTCGCCCGCGACCAGCTGCTCAGCGCGGCGAAGGCGGCCGCCGTGACGGCGGCCTCGCAGCGCATCGAGTCGCTCAGCGAGCGCCTCCAGGACGGTGCGAAGCGCCCGTCCGCGGACGAGGGCGCCGAAGAGGAGCCGGAGGACACCGACGAGGAGACCGAGGACCGGGCCGAAGAAGCGCCCGAAGAGGACGAAGAGTCCCAGGAAGAGCCGGAGGAGGAGCCCGAAGAGGAGCCCGCGGCACCCGCGCGCGCCCGCCGCACCGCCACCCGACGCCGCCGGCCCGAGCCCGAGCCTGAGGACGAGGACGAAGAGCCCGCTCCCACCCGGGCGCGCCGCACCGGCCGGGCGGCCGCCGCCCGCACCCCGGTCCGCCGGGCGCGGAGGTGAGCGCCGTGGCCACCGACCAGATCAGGAAGACTCTCGAGAAGACCACCGACACGGCCTCCGGCGTGGCCGACGCCGCCCCAAAGCCGTCCAGCGAGCTGACCGAAGCGCTGCGCAAACTGGCCGGCGCGGTCACCACCCGCGCGTCGACCTCGCTGGCGAACCGGATCACCTCGACCTCCGGGCGCCTGCAGGACTACGCCTCCGGTGGCGGCGGTGGCGGCCTGATCGAAGCCGTCACCGGCGGCAAGCCCAGCGTCAAGGGCAAGGCGATGATGGGCGCGGTCAAGGGCGGGCTGTCCGGGCTCGCGGACAAGGTGAAGGACGCCGTTTCCGGCGGCGGTGGTGGCGGGGGCGGCAAGCTCAAGGTCACCAACATCGTCGAGCAGGCCGACATCGGCGCCCCGATCGACCTGGTGTACGACCAGTGGACCCGCTTCACCGAATTCCCGCGCTTCATGAAGAAGGTCGAGAACGTCGACCAGACCAGCGACGAGAAGCTGACCTGGAAGGCGCAGATCTTCTGGTCGCACCGCACGTGGGAGTCCACGATCCTCGAACAGGTCCCCAACGAGCGCATCGTGTGGCGCTCCAAGGGCGAGAAGGGGCACGTCGACGGCGCGGTCACCTTCCACGAGCTGACCCCGGACCTGACCCGCGTCGTGCTGGTGCTGGAGTACCACCCGCAGGGCCTGTTCGAGCGCACCGGCAACATCTGGCGGGCCCAGGGGCGGCGCGCGCGGCTGGAGCTCAAGCACTTCCAGCGGCACGTGATGACCGAAGCGATCCTGCACCCGGACGAGGTGGAGGGCTGGCGCGGCGAGATCCACGACGGCCAGGTCCAGGACAGCGACGAGGAACCGGAGGAGGAACCCGAGGAGCCGGAGCTCGACGAGGCCGAGGCGCCCGACGAGGAAGAACCGGACGAGGAAGAACCCGAAGACGAAGAGCCCGAAGAAGAGGCCGAGGAACCGCCGGCGCGCCGGACACGCGCCCGGGCGTCGGCGGGCAGAGGACGGAGCAGGCGATGACGACAGCGGTTCAGCCGTCGGGCGGCGGCGGGGGCCTGGACCGGCCCACCTCCAGCAGCCTCGCGGACGTGATCGACACGATCCTGGACAAGGGACTCGTCCTGGACGCCTACGTGCGCGTGTCGCTGGTCGGGATCGAACTGCTGACCATCGACGCCCGGGTCGTCATCGCGAGCGTGGACACCTACCTGCGGTTCGCCGAGGCGGTGAACCGGCTGGACATCTCCGACACCGAGCAGAAGGGCCTGCCGGACCTGCTGGAGGACGTGACCTCCGGCGGCTCGAAGGCGAAGACCCGGGGAGCGCTGGAAGCCGCGGGCGAGAAGCTGCAGGACCTCCTCGGCGGCGACGAGGAGCCGGAGCGCGCCCGCCGGAAGGGCGGTGGGCGATGAGCGAGGAGCGGGAGACGGTGGTCTACGTGTACGGCATCGTGCCGTCCGACGTCGAGACCGATCCGGAGGCCCGTGGCGTCGGCGACCCGCCTGCCGAGGTCCGCGCGGTCAAGCACGACCGGATCGCCGCGCTGGTGAGCGAGGTTCCGCGGGACAAGCCGCTCGGGCGGCCGGAGGACCTCACCGCGCACGCGGCGCTGCTCGACGCGGCCGCCGCCGAGGTGCCGGTGCTGCCGTTGCGCTTCGGCGCCGTGGTCACCGACGAGGACGCCGTGCGCACGGAACTGCTCGAAGCCAACCAGGACGACTTCGTCGCGGCACTGGACGAGCTGGAGGGCAAGGCGCAGTACGTCGTGAAGGCGCGCTACGTGGAGGAGACCATCCTGCGCGAGATCCTCGAGTCCGACGAGAAGCTCGCCCAGTTGCGGGAGGCGATCCGCGGGAAGTCCGAGGACGCCACGCGCAACGAGCGGATCGCGCTGGGTGAGGGGATCGGCAACGCGATCGCCGCCCGGCGCGAGGCCGACACGAAACGGGTCGCCGACGCGCTCGCCGAGATCGGCGCCCAGGTCGCCCCGCGCGAGCCGACGCACGAAGAGGACGCGGTGCACCTCGCGTGCCTCGTCGAGACGGCGAAGCAGTCCGATCTGGAGGAAGCCGTCGACCGCGTCGCGCGGGACTGGTCGGGCCGCGCCGAGGTGCGCCTGCTGGGCCCGCTCGCGGCGTACGACTTCGTCGTGACACAACGGCCGGAGGCGTAGCGCATGGGCCTGCTGTCCGGGATCCTCGGCCTCCCGCTGCTGCCGGTGCGCGGCGTGATCCAGCTCGGCGAGCTGATCCAGCGCCGGGTCAACGAGGAACTCGCCGCGCCCGCGTCGATCCGCCGTGAACTCGAAGCGGCGGAGGAGAAGCGCGCGGCGGGGGAGATCTCGGCGGAGGAGGAGGCCGAGGTCCAGCAGCAGGTCCTGCGGCGGCTGGACGTGACGGAGACCGACGAGAAGGAGAGGTGACCGCCAAGTGGCTGCACGCGATGAGGCCGGCGGAGACGGCGTGCTGTCCGCGCCGGAAGCGGCGTCGCGGGCGCTCGCCCACGCCGGCGAGCTGATCAGCCGGAACCCGGTGTCGGTCACCTCGGTCGAACCCACCGACGACGGCTGGCTCGTCGAGCTCGAAGTGCTGGAGGACCGGCGGATCCCGTCCTCGGCCGACATGCTCGCCCTGTACGAGCTGGAACTCGGCGCCGACGGGGAGCTGCTCGCCTACCGGCGCACCAAGCGGTACGTCCGCGGCCGGGCCGACAGCGGAAGCGGGGTGTCCTGACATGGCCGCCGGGCAGCCGGCCACCACCCCCGGCGGAGGCGGGTCGCCCGCGCTGGGCAACCACCAGCCCGCCAACCTGGGGGACATCCTGGAGAGAGTGCTCGACAAGGGGCTGGTGATCGCCGGGGACATCCGGGTCAACCTGCTCGACATCGAACTGCTGACCATCAAGCTGCGCCTGGTGATCGCGTCGCTGGAGACCGCGCGGGAGGTCGGGATCAACTGGTGGGAAAGCGATCCCTGGCTCTCCGGCGACACCACGCGGCTGCAGCGGGAGAACCGCGAGCTGCGTGCCCGCGTCGAGGAGCTGGAGGGCGCGGGCGACCACGCCGTGATCGAGGACCGGCACGGTGACCGAGGTGCTTGAGGACAGCGGGATCTGGCTCTACGCCGTGGCCCGGCGGGAGAACGCCGGTGCGGCGGGCGAACTGCGCGGCGTCGCCGGGGAGGCCCTGCGCGCAGTGGAGGCCGGCGAGCTGGCGGCCGTCGTCGGCGACGTGCCACTGGAGACGTTCGGCGAGGAGGCCCTGCACCGCAACCTGGAGGACCTGGACTGGCTCGGCGCCGTGGCCCGCGCGCACGACGCCGTGGTCGGCGCCCTCGCCGGCGCCGGTCCGGTCGTGCCGGTGCGGCTGGCCACGGTGTACCGCGACGAGCACGGCGTGCGCCGCGTCCTCGAACACCGCGGGCACGAGCTGGCGCGCACCCTGGATCGTGTGGCCGGGCGGACCGAGTGGGGCGTCAAGGTCTTCCTCGAGGAGCCGCCGCCGGCCGGGCGTGCGGAGACGCCGTCCCGCCGGGGGGCCGGGACGGCGTACCTCGCCCGGCGCCGCGCCGAACGCGACGCGCGCGCGGACGCCGAACGGCTCGCACGCGAACAGGCCGCGAAGGTCCACTCCAGACTCGCGGCGCTGGCCGCCGGCGCGCGCCTGCACCCGTTGCAGAGCAAGGCGTTGTCCGGTGACGACCAGCAGATGGTGCTCAACGCCGCCTACCTCGTCGGCGACGACGACGCGCGTGCCTTCGCCGAGGCGGTGGCGGCCTGCGACGACGACAGCCCGGCGATCCGGGTCCAGCTCACCGGGCCGTGGCCGCCGTACTCGTTCTCGTCCTTGGAGGAAACATGACCGAACCGCTTCCCGCGCCCGTCGCCGACCAGCCCGTGGCGCTGGTCGACCTCCTCGACCGGGTCCTCGCCGGCGGGGTCGTCGTGACGGGTGAGATCACCCTGTCCATCGCCGACGTCGACCTCGTGCACATCTCGCTGCGGACGCTGCTGTCCTCGGTGAGCGCACTGCAGCCCGCCGATGACTGACCCCGCGAAGCGCCGCATCGACACCGATCCGGACAGCGTCGAGCGCGGTCTGGCCAGTCTCGTGCTGACCGTGGTGGAACTGCTGCGGCAACTGATGGAAAAGCAGGCGCTGCGACGGGTGGACCGCGGCGACCTCACCGACGAGCAGGTCGAGGCGATCGGGCTGACGCTCATGCGGCTGGACGAGCGCATGGCGGAACTGTGCGAGCATTTCGGCGTGTCCCCGGAGGAATTGAACATCGATCTCGGCCCGCTCGGCCCGTTGCTGGCGGATCGGCGGTGATGTGAAATAGGTTTCATCGGGAATTGTCCGGGAATCCGGAACCATCGCCGAACAATGGAGTTGCGATGGCTATATCCGGAATCATCAGTGCCTTGGTCGTGGGGCTGGTCATCGGTGTTCTCGGCCGGCTGCTCGCGCCCGGCAAGCAGAACATCCCGATCTGGCTGACCATCGTCGTCGGTATCGTCGCGGCCTTCGCAGGCACCGCGATCGCCCGGGGTGTCGGGTACGCCGACACCGACGGTATCGACTGGCTCGAAGTGCTGACCCAGCTGGTGCTCGCCGTCCTCGGGGTCTCGCTGGCCACCGCCCTGCGGGGCGGCCGCCGGCGCAAGCTCATGCACTGACCCCCTTCCCGGCCCGGCCCGGTCCGGACACCGTTTCCGGCCCGGGCCGGGCGCCCGGTCCCCTCATTCACGGATGTGAAAGATGAACGTCACCCAATTCTGGAACGACGCGGTCGGGAAAGTGATCACTTTCCTGCCGAAGTTCGCGGTGTTCCTCGTCGTGCTGATCGTCGGCTGGCTGGTCGCGAAAGCGTTGCGCAAGGTCGTCAAAGTCGTGCTCGAACGGGTCGGTTTCGACCGGGCGGTGGAGCGCGGCGGAATCAAGCGTGCGCTGGAACAGTCCCGGTACGACGCGAGCGGGCTGCTGGCCGCGCTCGTCTACTACGCGGTCCTGCTGATCGCCCTGCAGCTGGCGTTCGGCGTGTTCGGGCCGAACCCGGTCAGCGCCATCCTGGCGGCGATCGTGGCCTGGCTGCCGCGCGCCATCGTCGCCATCGTCATCGTGATCGTCGCCGCGGCCGTCGGCAGCGCGCTGCACGACCTGATCCGCGGCGCGATGGGCGGGCTCAGCTACGGTCCGCTGGTCGCGAAGGTGGTGCAGGTCGTGGTGATCGCCTTCGGTGTCATCGCGGCGCTGAACCAGATCGGCGTGGCCACCACGGTCACCGGGCCGGTGCTGATCGCGCTGCTCGCGACCGTCGGCGGTGTGCTGGTCGTCGGCGCGGGCGGTGGCCTGATGCGGCCGATGCAGCAGCGCTGGGACCGCTGGCTCAACCGGGCCGAGGAGGAGATCCCGTCGGCCCGCACCAGGGCCGAGGCCTACCGGCGCGGCCGCGAGGACGCGGAACGGGAAGCCGGCGCGGGCGCCCCGCGGCACGCGGCCGAAACCGCCACGATGCCGCAGGAGCGGACCGCGGCGATGCCGCCGTCGTCGCAGGGCAGCGCGACGATGCCGCAGGACCGGCCCCCGGCCTGACGCGCTGAGCCGAACGGGGCGCCGCGGCTCGCGGCGCCCCGTTCGCTTGCCGTTCTCAGCGGATTTTCCGCGTCAGCCAGGTCTCCTCCGGACGGCAGGTGAGCGTGGTGCCGGCCGCCGCGCACCAGGTCTGGTACCCGTGGGAGTAGAGCCGCTGTCCGACCCAGCGGTAGTCCGCCGGCGCGGCACGGGGTGTGGACGGGACGAAGTTGGCCGCGTCGTCGGCGTTGCCGGTGCCGTCGTAGCGAGCGACCACCGGGTACGGGAACACCGGGCGGGTGCGGGTGGTCGCGCCGCCCGCGACCGTGGAGGCGACGATCCGGCCCGGCTGCCTGCCGCTTTCCACCCAGGCCATCACCGGAGTCAGGACGTCGGCGGTGCCGAGCCCGTCGCCGCCACCGCAGTGCGCCATGCCGGGGAACAGGTACAGGCGGGCGAACCCGTCCACCGCGCGCTCGCCCATGGTCCGCCGCATCGCGTCCCAGTAGGCCAATGTGGACTGTGGTGCGATGTGCTGGTCGTTCCAGCCGTGCCAGAGCAGCAGCTTGCCGCCGCCGCGGCGGAAGGCGGACAGGTCCGGGTCCATCGCGGCGAGGTAGCTCGACGACTGGACGGTCCGCCAGAACGAATCCACGGTGAACTGTAGGTCCGTCACCCGGAAGTCCGGGTCTTGCGCGTCCGGGAAGGCGAGGTGGCGCAGGTAGGACTCGGCGAACCTGGCGCTGGCCGGGATCTGCTGCGGGGTGGCCGGGACGAACAGCGTCCACTCCAGCTCCGAGCCCCACTCGTGGGCGATCGCCGGTTCCAGGCGGCGGCCCTGCGCGTCGGCGGCCCCCTCGTGCAGTTTGCGCACCACGGCCGATTCGGCGGGGGGAGAGACAGGTCGCGGAGTCCTGTCCGGGCCTGCAGATCAGCGTGTCCGGATCGAAGTCGCACAGCCGGGGATCGTCGAGGAGGCCGTCGCGCAGCCCGTCGAGATGATCGCAGGCGGCGAGCACGGCATCGTGGATCAGTGGGAGTTTGCCCGCGAAGAGGATGAAGCCGCCGTCGGCGTCGAGGTTGGCCACGACGTTCCACGCGTGGTGGAAGGTGTTCTGCACGGCCATGTTGCCGGCCGGGGCGCCCGCGGCGATGCCGTCGAAGTCGCCTGGGTAGCGCTGGGCCGCCATGAGCGCTTCGCGGCCGCCGTCGGAGCAGCCGGTGAAGTACGAGTAGGCGAGCCCGCGGCCGTAGAACCGGGCGATGATCGCCTTGGCGACCTCGGCGGTGACGTGCACGCCGCGGTAGGCGAAGTCGATCTGGGCCTGCGGGTTGTCCAGCGCCCACGATCCGTCGTCGCGGCCCTGGTGTCCCATGTCGGTGGTGGCGCTGGCGACGGTGCCGTCCCGGACCGGCGGGCAGGTGGCGGCCTGGCCGTAGTCGATCACCGCGCTGCCGCACAGGCCGCCGCACCCGGTCTGCACGTATCGCTGGGTCCAGCCGTGCACCGGGAGTCGCAGGACGACGGTGTTCGCCGGCGCGACGGTGCCGCGGACCTCGCAGTACGGCGCGGCACCGGGCACAACCCTCGCGGACTGGATGGTCACCGGTGCGTCGGTGACGCCCGTGAGGTCGAGGCCGGGCACGTCGGCGCAGTCCATCGCGGGCGGGACGGCGGGCAGGTTCGCGAGCCCGTCGGCGGTGACGCGCTGGGCCGCGGCGCCCGGCGCGGGCAGCACGCTCGCCGCGACGAGCAGACAGGCGGTGGCGGCGAGACGGCGGAGGGGTCTGGTGAGGACCATCGGCACTTCCCGGTGCGGCCGCGGGTGCACCACGATGCCTTCATCCCACAGGTCTCCAGGAGGGTCGCGATGAAGATCGACGAGCTGATCGAGAAGGCGAAGAGCTCGGCCGGTGCGAAGCTCGTGTACACCGAGCCCTACGAGAAGGACGGCATCACGGTGATCGCGGCGGCGAGCGTCGCCAGCGGGGCGGGCGGCGGTGACGGCGTCGACAAGGAGGGGCAGCACGGCGAGGGCGGCGGGTTCGGGGTGACCGCCAGGCCGACCGGCGCCTACGTCATCAAGGACGGCACGCTGCGGTGGGAGCCGGCCATCGACGTCAACCGGCTGGTCGGTGTCGTCGGCGCGGTCGTGGTGGCCGTGTTGCTCTTCAGCTCGCGCATCGCGAAGGTGCACGCCCGCCGGGCCATCGCGCGGGCCGCCGCGGTGCCCGCGCCCTGACCGCAGTTCGGCGTGGTGCCGTCAGCGCACCACGGGCGTCCGGGGCCGGGGCGCGTCCGCGTGCTCCCGGTTCTGGAGCCTGGCCGCGAGGACCGCGGCCTGGGTGCGGCGTTCCAGCCCGAGCTTGGCCAGCAGCCGGGAGACGTAGTTCTTGATGGTCTTCTCGGCGAGGAACATCCGCTGGGCGATCTGGGCGTTGGTGAGCCCTTCGCCGATGAGGTCGAGCAGGGTGCGCTCCCGGGCGGTGAGCCCGGCCAGCGGCCCGTCGCCGGCGGCGTTCGCGCGCAGTTTCGCCATCAGGGTCGAGGCGGCACGCGTGTCGAGCAGGGAGCGGCCGGACCCGACCTCGCGCACGGCCGAAACCAGGTGCAGCCCGGCGATGTCCTTGATGGCGTAGCCGCCCGCGCCGGCGAGGATGGCGTTGAGCATGGCCTCCTCGTCGGTGTAGGAGGTCAGGATGAGGACGTTGAGCTCGGGGATCCGGGACCGCAGTTCACGGCACAGCTCGATGCCGTTGCCGTCGGGCAGGCGCACGTCGAGCACCGCGACGTCGGGCTGGAGCGCCTGGATCCGGGCCATGGCCTGCGCGGCGGTGGCCGCCTCGCCGACGACCTCCAGCCCCGGGTCGGTGCCGAGCAGCTCGGCGACGCCACGGCGGACGACCTCGTGGTCGTCGACCAGGAACACGGTGATCACGGCAGGACCCTTTCGCAGGTGACCTCCTCAACCTAGAGCCCACCGGACGCCGGGCGGCGCGGCGGAAGTCACCTCCGGCAGGGACCAAGGTCACTTTCGGGATTCACCACCCGCCCCGGCGCGTTCCCGGCAGTTGTTAACGGGTCGTTTTCCCCGGTCTTCCCGCAGCGCCGCCAGACTGGGCGGATGAGCACCGGAACCGGCTACGTGCTGGGGCACCACGATCCCGAGGTCGAGCGGCTCCTGCTGCAGGGGCGCCTCTACCGCGGCCACACCGAGCACGCCTTGCGCCAGGCCGGGCTCGAACCCGGCATGCGCGTCCTCGACGTCGGCTGCGGCCCGGGCGACGTGTCGATCGCCGCGGCGCACCTGGTCGGGCCGGCGGGATCGGTGACCGGTGTCGACGCGCAGGCCTCGATCCTCGACCTCGCGGCGTTGCGGGCCGCCGAGGCCGGGCTGTCGAACGTCACGTTCCGCCACGCCGCGGTCGAGGAGCTCGACGCGCCCCGGCCGTTCGACGCGGTCATCGGCCGCCTGATCCTCATGCACCTGCCGGACCCGGTCGCCGCGCTGCGCCGGCTGGTGGGACTGGTCCGGCCGGGCGGCCTGGTGTCCTTCCAGGACTTCGAGGTCAGCGGCGCCCGCAGCGCCCCGGCGGTCCCGCTGTTCGAGCGGGTGCGGGACGTCATCGTGCAGGCGTTCCGGGGTGCGGGCGCGACCACCGAGACGGGCACCGCGCTGCCGGGGATCTTCCACGCGGCTGGCCTGCCCATGCCCGCCTTGACGATGGGCGCGTGCCTCGGCCCACTGTCCGATCCGGACATCCTGGGCTTCGTGATGGGCGTGTGGCGCGCCTTGTCGCCGGTGGCCGTCCAACTCGGACTGGACGTCGGCGACCTCGCCGACCTCGACCGCCTGCCCGCCCGGCTGGTCGCCGAGGCGGCGGAAGCGGGCGCGATCGCGATCCTGCCGCCGCTGGTCAGCGCCTGGGCGCGGGTGCCTGCCGGCTGAGCCTCAGGACAGGCCGAGCCGGCGCAGGGCCTCCGGCAGCCGGTCGAGCAACGGTTGCGGCGGCTGCCCGCCGAGGGTGGCGCGCAGGTACAGCCCGTCGCCCAGCAGTCCCACGATCTCGGCGGTGAGCGGATCGTCCACGTGCCCGGCCAGCAGCTCCGCCCACAGCCGGCCGCACTCGTTCATCGCTTCGGTGACCTTCGGCTCGCTGCCCAACAGCCGCAGCGCGGCGATCGAGGCGCGGTGCGCCGGCTTGGTCATGTCCGCGTCGGTCACCGAGGAGAGCAGGTAGTAGCGCACCACGCCTTCGGGAGCCGTGCGCGCGTACTCGACGTCCGCGGCCGTCAGCCGCAGCAGCCGGTCGAGGAGGCCGTCGAGCAGGGCTTCCTTCGACCCGAAGTGGTAGAGCAGCCCGCCCTTGGACACCTTCGCGCGCGCGGCGACGGCGTCGAGGGTGACCGCGGCCGAGCCGCTCTCGATGAGGATGTCCTGGTAGGCGTCGAGGATCTGTTCCCGCGCGGAGGGGCGTCCCATGGCCCTTGACTATACCGTCCGGACGGTTTAGTTTCGATTCTGGGGCAAACTGTACCGTCCAGACTGTTCAGAAAAGGATCGTGATCGTGATGGCCGGGGGACGCCGGGACTGGGCCGCACTGGGTGTGCTGGTCCTGCCCGTGCTGCTGATCAGCGTCGACATGACCGTGCTCGGTTTCGCGCTGCCGTACCTCAGCGAGGACCTCGGCCCGACCGGCGCCCAGCAGCTGTGGATCGTCGACATCTACTCGTTCGTGCTCGGCGGGCTGCTGGTGCTCATGGGCACGCTGGGGGACCGGATCGGGCGGCGCAAGCTGCTGCTGTCCGGCGCCGTCGCGTTCGGCGTCGCGTCCGTGGCCGCGGCGTTCGCGACCAGCCCGGGCATGCTCATCGCGGCGCGGGCGCTGCTCGGCGTCGGCGGGGCGACCCTGATGCCCTCGACGCTGGCGCTGATCCGCTCCATCTTCACCGACCCGGCGCGGCGCCGGACCGCGATCGCGGTGTGGGGCGCCGGGTTCTCCGGCGGGATGGCGCTCGGCCCGGTGCTGGGCGGCTGGCTGCTGGAGCACTTCTGGTGGGGCTCGGTGTTCCTGATCAACGTGCCGGTGATGGTGGTGCTGCTCGTCGCGGGGCCGCTCCTGCTGCCGGAGGCGCGCGACCCGCGACCGGGCCGCTTCGACCCGCTATCCGCCGTGCTGTCGCTGGCCGCGGTGCTGCCCGTGGTGTACGGCATCAAGCGGTTCGCCGAGCACGGCGCCGATCCGCTCGCGGCCGTGAGCGTGCTGATCGGCGCGGCGTTCGCGGTGGTGTTCGTGCGGCGTCAGCGCGCGCTGCCGGACCCGATGCTGGACCTGGCGCTGTTCCGGGACCGCCGGTTCAGCGCGTCGGTGCTGACCAACATGCTCGGCGTGTTCGCGCTCGTCGGGTTGCTGTTCCTGGTGCCGCAATACCTCCAGCTGGTGCTGGGGCTGCGGCCGATGACGGCGGCGCTGTGGCTGCTGCCGACGACGGGGGCCGGGATCGCGGGCTCGTTCGCCGCCGCCCGGCTCGCCCGGCGCGTTCCGGTCCCGCGGCTGATCGCCGGCGGGCTGCTGGCCGCGGCGGCGGGGTTCGCGGCGCTGGTCGCACTGGGAGTCCATGGTGGACTGGCGATCCTGGTGGCCGGGATGTCGCTGGTCGGGTTCGGGGTGGCGCTGTCCGAGACGCTCACCAACGACCTGATCATCACCGCGGCGCCGCCGTCCCGCGCCGGCGCGGCGTCGGCGATCTCGGAGACCGGGTTCGAGCTGGGCGGCGCGCTCGGCACGGCGGTGCTGGGCAGCATCGCGGCGGCGGCCTACCGGGCCGGCGTGCCGGGCGACGCGGGGGAGACGGCGCGCGAAACCCTCGGCGGCGCGGTCGCCACGGCCGCCGGGCTGCCGCCCGCGCAGGCCGAGGCCCTGCTGGCCGCGGCCAGGGCGGCGTTCGTGCACGGCCTGCAGGTGAGCGCCGTGGCCGGGGCCGCGCTGCTCGCCTACACCGGGGTGCAGGCGCTGGTCCTGCTGCGGTCTAGAGGAACAGGCGCAGCACCCGCGCACGAGCCTCGCCGAGCAGTGGCTCCGCGCGGCTGACGAGGTCACGCAGTTCGGCGGCCCGCTCGCCGCGCGGGGCGGTGTAGGTGGTCGCGGATCCGTGGGCGAACCAGTTGCTCAGGTCGGTGCGAGCGGTTTCCCGGAGCGGCTCGTCCGGGCCCAGCAGCAGGCGCAGGTCGAGGGCGAGACGGGTCCAGGTGTCGCGAGCGGACAGCAACTGGAACGCGTTGCGCCTGCGGTGCGCTGGCTGGCCGGGATCGAGCATGCTGTGCAACGCCGCCTCGTCGATCTCGGCGGCGCACCCGCGCAGCGCGAGCGCCACCTGCCGGGCGACGCGCGGGGACGGATCGGACAGCAACGGCGCCAGGCGGGCGGCCGGGACCACTCGCAGCCGCCGCAACGCACGGACGGTTTCGGCGCGCACCTTGGGCCGGGGATCCGCGAGCAGCGGCAGGAGCAGCGCCCCGTCGGCTTCGGTTCCGGTCTCGCCGAGGCCCGCGACCGCACCCGGGCTCGCCGCCGTGGCCACCAGCTCGCGATAGTGCGGCGCCGGGTCCTCGCCCGCGCGGCGCAGGACGAACTGCGCGTACGCGCGGACCAGCGAAGCGGGGTCGGCCAGTGCCGGCCGCGCGTCGGCGGGGTCGCGGATCGCCTGGGCGCGCAGGGCGGCCGTGCCGCTGCCGCGGAGCAGGCGCAGCACCTCGGGGTCGGTGCTGCCGGCCAAGGCCTGCGCGCAGGTGAGCCGGATCGTCAGGTCCGCGTCCCGCAGTCCGGCCGTCAGCTCGCCGACGTCGGCGCGCCCCGAGGCGTAGACGGCCCGGCGGGTGAGCACGTCGGGGGAGGCGAGCGCGGCCGAGCGGACTTCGGGCGTCCGCAGCATGCCTTCGAGCGTCACGGCCAGCCACTCGCCCTGCACGCGTGGCCGCAGCAGGCACGCGAACGGGAACAGGTCCACCGCGGTCATCGGATCCCGGAAGAGGTGGCGCAGGCACTCCCGCCGGGCGCGCTCGCGCACCTGCGGCACCCAGTCCGCCGCGCGGATCGCGAGCACCGGCAGGGCGATCCGCTCGTCGAGGCGCGTCAGCGCGGCTTCACGGAGGCGGCCGTCCCGGCCGAGCGCCCGTGCCAGGACGCCGCGATGCCCCTGCGGGTGGCGCCGCGCGCCGTCGTCGACGGCGAGCCACAGGCGCGGGCTCGCCCCCGCCATCGCCGCGACCTCGGCGTCGGCGTCCCGCGCGGCACGCACCGCCGCGAGTCGCTCCGCCACCTCGTCCTGGTTGATCCGCACCCGGCGATCGTCGCGGGTGCGGGCCCGTCAGCCAACCGGTTATCGCGTGGTGTGGGCTCCGCCGTTGACGTGCAGGGTCTGTCCGGTGATGTGGCGGGCGCCCTCGGAGGCCAGGAAGAACGTCGTCGCGGCGACGTCGTCCGGGTGGCCCGCCCGGCCGTTGTGCGTGGCGGCGATCAGCGCGCTGCGCCGGTCCTCGCTGAGTTTTCCGTGGAAGAAACCGGTTTCCGCGATGTAGCCGGGCGCGATCAGGTTGGCCGTCACGCCCTTCGGCCCGACCTCCGACGACAGCCCGGCCGTCCACGCCGCCAGCGCCGCCTTCGCCGCGCCGTAGGAGGACGCCGCGTACTCCGCGCCGATCGAGCCGATGTTGATGATCGAACCGCCCGGGCGCAGCCGGTCCCGCACCGCGGTCGTGGTGAGCACGGCGCTGAGCAGGTTGGCGTCCAGGTTCGCCCGCCACGCGCGCAGCACCTCGCCGAGGCCCTCGCCGGCGGGCGCGGTGAGGTCGGTGTTGCCGCCGGCCATGTTGACCAGCACGTCCAGCTCCGACCCGAGCTCCGCGGCCATCCGCGCCACCTGCTCCGGATCGGTGGCGTCGCAGGTGATGGCCCGCGCGCCGATCTCGGCCGCGGCGGCGGCGAGCCGTTCGCCGTTGCGGCCGGTGACGACCACGGTGTCCCCGGCCGCGCGGAACCGGGCGGCGACCGCCCTGCCGATGCCGTTCCCGCCGCCGGTGACCAGCACGATCCGACCCACTGAGCATCTCCTCTCTGATATGTTTAGCTCTAAACGTAGCGGAGGGAGGCAGGCCGTGTCGAACGACCCCGGCGCCGACGGCTACCCGATGGCGTCGATCCTGCGGTGGCCCGCGCACGACATCGCCGAGTCGTGGCGGCGCGAGCTGCCCGGCGTGCGCACGGAGTCCATCGAGATCATCACGCCGGTGTGGCGGGTGGCGAAGCTCCTCGCCGACGACCGGCGGCGCACCCTGGCCGAACTCGGCGTCGATCCGTCCACACTGGACCTGCTGAGCGTGATCCGCCGGGCGGGGCCGCCGTACGAGCTGACCACCCGCGAGATCACCCGGCGCACGCTGGTCACTCCCGGCGCGGTGTCCCAGCGCGTGGCCCGCGCCGAACGGGCCGGGCTCGTCGAACGGGCCCCTTCGTCGGCGTCGCGCCGCGCGGTCGCCGTCCGGCTCACCGACGCCGGGCACCACCTCGTCGAGACGACCGTGCGCCGGCTGCTCGAACACGAGGCGGATCTGGTCGGCGGGCTCACCCCGGACGAACGCCAAGCCCTCACCGGCCTGCTCGCCCGGCTGGAGCGGACCCTCGCGCCGGAACCAGGGTGAGCGCGATCAGCACGGCGACGGTCAGGAGCGCGGCGCCCAGCGCGAGGCCGAACGCGTACCCGTCGACGGCACTGCCGGCCGTGCCGGATCTGCTGTGCGCGGCCGTGCCGAGTGCGGCGAGCCCGAGTGACGCCCCGATCTGGCGTGAGCTGGTGAGCAGACCGGAGGCCGTGCCCGCCTCGCCCGGCACGACGCCGCCCGTGGCCACCGAAACCACCGGCCCGAGGCACAGTCCGAAGCCGACACTGGTCACGATCGACGGGCCGAGGACGTCGGCCAGGAACGACCCGTCGGCGCTCAGGAATCCGAACCAGGCGAACCCCGCCGCGGTCAGCACCCCGCCGCCGATCATCAGCGTGCGCGGGGCGGACCGGTGGCCGAGCTTGACGGCCACCACCGACCCGGCGACCACCCCGAGCGCGAACGGCAGGAACTGGACGCCCGCCAGTGCGGGCCCGGTTCCGAGCACCTGCTGCAGGTAGAGCGACACGAAGTAGAACGCCGACGCCATCGCCGCGCCGAGGAGCAGGTTGTAGAGGTTCGCCCCGGCGACCGCCCGGTCGGCCAGCAAGCCCAGGCGCATCAGCGGATCGCGCGCCGTCGTCCGTTCGATGTGGACGAACGCGACCAGCAGCGCGACGGCGATCGCCAGCGTGGCGAGCGTGACCGGCGAGGCCCACCCGTGCTGGTCGGTGCGCACGACGCCGAACACGAGCGTGGTCATGCCCGCGGTGGCCAGGACGGCGCCCAGCACGTCCGGCCTGCCGGTGCGGACCGGCTGGTCGGCGTTGACGCCGCGTCGCGCCAGCACCGCCGCGACGGCGGCCATCGGCGCGCTGACGAACATCACCCACCGCCAGCCCGCGTACTCGGTCAGCACGCCGCCGATGAGCACGCCCAGGGCGCCTCCGGCGGCGTTCATCGCGCTCCACACGCCGAAGGCGCGCACCCGCTCCGGTCCGGCGGGGAAGGTCGCGGTCAGCAGCGCCAGTGCGGCCGGGGCGGCCGCCGCCGCGCCGATGCCCTGCGCGGCGCGTGCCGCGACCAGCTGTCCGGGGTCCTGCGCGAAACCGCCGGCCAGGGAGGCGATCCCGAACACGGCGAGCCCGGCCAGCAGGACCCGCCTGCGGCCGTGCCGGTCGGCGAGCTTGCCGCCGAGCAGGAGCAGCCCGCCGAAGGTGAGCGCGTAGGCGTGGATCACCCAGGTCAGGCCGACCGCGGTGAACCCGAGCGCCGCCGCGATCCGCGGCAGCCCGACGTTGACCACCGACAGGTCCAGCGACACCGCGAACTGCACGACGGCCACCGCGGCGAGGGTGAGCCCCGCGCGCACAGCAGGCGGCTCCGTTGTGGTCATGCCTCGCTCCTCCCGAGTTTTCGAACGTGTTCCGAAAGTAGCACCGGTGGGGTCCGGCTGTCGAACGCGGAGGAGGGCAGCATGATGGGAGCCGTGCCCCGACCCGATGCAGCGCGCGCCCGGACCGGGCGGCCGCCGGTGACGTCCCGCGACGAGATCCTGGCGGCCGCGCGGCGGCTCATCGACCGCGACGGCTGGGAGAAGCTGAGCGTCCGCAAGCTGGCCGCGGAGCTGGGGATCGGGCCGACGACCCTGTACCACCACGTGCGGGACAAGGCGGACCTGCTGGTGCAGCTGCTCAACACCTACACCGGGCAGCTCGAGCGGCCGCGGTTGCCGGACGACCCGCGGGAGCGGATCGTCGTCGCGGCCACGGTGATGCACGAGGCTCTCGCGGCGTGGCCGTGGGCCGCGGAGGTCGTGACCGTCGACGGGTTCGTCGGCCTGCTCGACGAACCGGCGCTGTGGATGGTCGAAACCATCGTGGGCGGCGCCGTCGACAGCGGGTGCACCCACGCGCAGGCCGTCGGCGTCTTCCGCGACATCTGGTACTACACGGCGGGCGAGGTGCTCGTCCGCGCCCGCTCGGCACGCCGGGACGAACGCCCCCAGCGCGCCGCCTTCCGCTTCGACCCGGCGGAGACGCCGCATCTGGCGGCGATCGGGGACCGCTGGCCGGAGCTGGCGGCACGCGACACCTACGCCGACGGCCTGCGCGCGCTCGTCGGCGGACTGCTCGACCGGCGGTGACGAGAAGGGGCGCTCAGCCCCGTTCCTCCTGGATGGTCGTGTAGCGGTTGGGCAGGACCATGCAGTAGAGGCTGCCGGTTTCGTTGGTCAGGCAGTACACCGGTTGCGTCGCGTCGGAGTTGCCCGCCTCGCGCTGCTCGCCGACCTTCTGGATGCTGATGTGCCGCGGGTCGGCAGGCGCCGGAACGGGGGCCTTGTCCCACGGGTGCCAGGCCAGCAGCCCGCCGCCGAGGCCGGCGACGAGGATCGCGGTGGCCAGCAGGCCGTGCCGGGACCGGGATTCCGTGGCGGCCGGGCGCGGCTCCTGCGGCTGCTGCGGCTGCTGTGGCGCGGGGTTGTTCGGGTGCGACATGGCGAACAGTCAACATCATCGCGTCGGTGGCCCGAAGGCGGCCGGGGCCGGCGCGGAACCGGCCCCGCCGCGCCGAACAGGCCGTCGGAGCCGGGCAGGTTCCCGACGCCGGACAGTTGTAGAACAGCAGCTGCGGCGCGCGGCCGCCCCGGCGACGGTGGGTGAGCCCCGGCGATCGTCCGCCGGAAACGCAGGTGCCGGATCAGGGCGGGATCGAATCACGTCCGGTCGGCCGGTGCCGTGGTCTACACTGGTGATCGCGGCCCGCACAGTTCTGCCTCGGGCCGCGTTTCGTTGTCGGCCACCACGTGCCGCGACCGTGCCGGTCCGCGCCGGGCAGGACGACCCCCGACGTTCGGAGCTTTCCCCGTGACTTCTTCCCCCGCGCCCTCTTCTTCCGGGTCCACCTTCGCCGCGCTCGGCGTGCCCCCGGTGCTGGTCGCCGCGCTGGCCGAGCGGGGCATCGAGGCGCCGTTCCCGATCCAGGCGGCGACCCTGCCGCACTCGCTGGCTGGCCGGGACGTGCTCGGCCGGGGCCGCACCGGCTCCGGCAAGACCTACGCGTTCGCGCTCCCGGTCCTGACCCGGCTCGCCGCGAGCCGCACGCCGCGCGGGCCGGGCCGGCCCCGTGCGCTGATCCTCGCGCCGACCCGCGAACTCGCCACCCAGATCGACGCGGCGCTGGCGCCGCTGGCCGAGGCGCTGTCCCTGCGCACGATGACCGTGTTCGGCGGGGTCGGCGCCGCGCCGCAGATCGCCGGGCTGCGCGCCGGGGTGGACGTGCTGGTCGCGTGCCCCGGCCGGCTCGCCGACCACCTCGCGAGCGGGCACGCGCACCTCGACGCCGTCGAGATCACCGTCCTCGACGAGGCCGACCACATGGCCGACCTCGGGTTCCTGCCGCAGGTGAAGCGGCTGCTGGACCGCACGCCGCGCGACGGCCAGCGGCTGCTGTTCTCGGCCACCCTGGACGCCGGGGTCGACGTGCTGGTGAAGCGGTTCCTCACCGACCCGGTCACCCACAGCGTCGACTCCGCGCGCTCCCCGGTGGCGACGATGGAGCACCACGTGCTGCACGTCGAGCCGGACACGCGGCTGGACGTGCTGGTGGACCTGGCGGCCGCGCCCGGGCGGACGGTCGTGTTCACCCGCACCAAGCACCGGGCGAAGGCGCTGACGCGCAAGCTCGTCGCGGCGGGCGTGCCCGCGGTGGAGCTGCACGGCAACCTCGGGCAGACCGCGCGGACCCGCAACCTGGCCGCGTTCTCCGACGGCAGCGCGACCACGCTGGTGGCCACGGACATCGCCGCCCGCGGCATCCACGTGGACGACGTGGCGCGGGTCATCCACGCCGACCCGCCGGTCGAGCACAAGGCCTACCTGCACCGGTCCGGCCGCACCGCCCGCGCCGGCGCGGCGGGCGTGGTGATCACCCTGATGACCGACGACCAGATCTCGGACGTCCGAGACCTGACCAGGAAGGCCGGGATCAGCCCGGTGACGACCCGGCTGGCGCCCGGGCACGAGCTGCTGAGCGAGCTCGCGCCGGGCGACCGGGTGTTCCGCAAGCCCTCGGTTCGCAGCGGTGCGGGTGCGGCCGGGGGTGGTGGCGAGGTTTCGCGGGACCGCGGCGCGGGTGCGGCTGCGCGCCGGTCCGGCGGCGCCCGGCG
>NZ_JBEXTZ010000031.1:0-79528 GCF_040614195.1 Amycolatopsis sp. NPDC006125 | reverse complement strand
TGGTGCCTGCCGCGGAACGGGACGCCGAGTCCCGGGAGCTGCTGCCGACCCGCCCGCCCGGCGGCCGCTGACCCGGCCGGCTGCCGTGGGTCAGGCGCCGAGAGCCGGGTCCGTCCGGCTCAGCCGCCCGGTCTCCACGTGCCCGGCCAGCTGCCGGGTCAGGCCCGGGGCGCTCACGGTCACGTCGTACCACCCGTCGGTCGTCCGGACCAGGTGGGTGACCGCCGCGCCGGGGCGGAGGCGGTAGTCCACCCGCCGGTGGCCGTAGCCGCTCGTCACCGTCACCCCCAGCGTCGTGCGGCCCGGGTTCGTCACCACCAGTTGCAGGTCCCCGCCGACCGGCCGCGCGGTCACCTCGGCCCCGCTGCCGGCGAACCGCCGGTAGAAGCCGTTCGGGCCGTGCACGACGACCTCCGACGACGCCGGCCACTCGTCGCTCAGCCGCTGGCCGGCGCCGACCGTGTAGCCGCGCGGGCCCGCCGCCGACGTCACGTGGAAGTGCGCGCCCACCGGGCCGCGGCTGGCGAACGTCAGCCGCAGCACGCCGTCGCGCACCTGGCCGTCCACCGTCAGGTCGTAGGGCAGCGGCAGGGCCGGGCGCTGACCGCGTTCCTGCCGCGGCAGCGCCGGATCGGCCGGGGGAGCGGGCACGTAGTCCGGGTGCCGCTCGCGGTCGGGCGGGTAGTAGCCGTCCGTTCCGGGCAGGCCCGGCACCGCGGCGTCCGTGCGGGAGAAGTCGAACGCCGCGGTCAGGTCACCGCAGATCGCCCGGCGCCACGGCGAGATGTTCGGCTCGTGCACCCCGAACCGCCGCTCCAGGAACCGCACGATCGAGGTGTGGTCGAACACCTGCGAGCACACCCGGCCGCCCTTGCTCCACGGCGACACCACCAGCATCGGCACCCGCTGGCCCAGCCCGTACGGCTGACCGTCCAGCAGCTCGCCGGAAACGTCCACAGTGGACCGGTCCGGGTACGGCGGCACCACGTGGTCGAAGAACCCGTCGTTCTCGTCGTAGGTGATGAACAGCGCCGTCCGGCTCCACACCTCCGGGTTTGCGGTGAGCGCGTCGAGGACCCGCGCGATGTACCAGGCGCCGTAGTTCGCAGGCCAGTTCGGGTGTTCGGTGAACGCCTCCGGGGCGACGATCCAGGACACCGCGGGAAGCCGGCCCGCCTTCACGTCGGCGGTGAGGATGTCGAAGAACCCCTCGCCCTTCGCGGCGTTCGTGCCGGTGCGCGCCTTCTCGTACAACGGGTCGCCCGGCTTGGCGTTGCGGTAGTTGTCGAAGTACAGCAACGAGTTGTCGCCGTAGTTGCCGCGGTAGGCGTCGCTGATCCAGCCCCAGCTGTGCTCGGCGTCGAGGCCGTCGCCGATGTCCTGGTAGATCTTCCACGACACGCCGGCCGCTTCGAGCCGTTCCGGGTAGGTCGTCCAGCTGTAGCCGAGTTCGTCGTTGTCGATGACCGGGCCGCCGCCGGTGCCGTCGTTGCCGGTGTAGCCGCTCCACATGTAGTACCGGTTCGGGTCGGTGGGCCCGATCAGCGAGCAGTGGTAGGCGTCGCAGATCGTGAACGCGTCGGCGAGGGCGTAGTGGAACGGGATGTCCTCGCGCGTCAGGTAAGCCATTGTGGTCGCGGTCTTCGCCGGGATCCAGCGGTCGTAGCGACCCTGGTTCCACGCGGCGTGGCCGCCTTCCCAGCTGTGGTCGAGGTCCTCCAGGAACTGCAGCCCGAGGTCGCGCGCCTCCGGCCGGAACGGGAGCACCTCGCGCGTGCCGTCGGACTGGTGCCACACGGACTTGCCACTGGGCAGGGCCACCGGGCGCGGGTCGCCGAAGCCGCGCACTCCGCGCAGCGAGCCGAAGTAGTGGTCGAACGAACGGTTCTCCTGCATCAGGACGACGACGTGCTCGATGTCGCGCAGGGTGCCGGTGCGGTGGCCGGCGGGGATGGCGGCGGCGCGGGCGATGCTCGGGGCGAGCGCGGACAGGGCGGCGGAACCGCCCGCCAGCTGCAGGAACCCGCGACGGTTCAGGGCTGTCATGGCGGTCAGCCTGATCCCGCCGCGGATACGGGAGGCGTCGCGGCGGCGACCGGATGGCGAACACTTGACTGCCCGAGCGTGAGAAGGTAAGCCTACCCTTACTACTGGGAGGTGGGCTTTGAGCCGGTTCGAGAAGATCGTCCTGAAAACGCTGCGGGCGCCGACGTATCCGCTCCGGGTGTGCGCGGCCGAGGACGTCGCCGCCCACTACCGACGGATCCGGTTCGCGGGGCCCGAACTGCTTGCCGCGGAGGAAACGCCGCCCGCGTTCTGGATCCGGTTGTGGATCCCCGCGGACGGCGAGGAGTACCAGCGGGCGTACACGGTGACCGACGTCCGCCGCGACGACGGCACCTTCGCGTGCGAGTTCGCGCTGCACGAGGGCGAGGGAGTGGCGTCGGAATGGGCGCGGCGCGCGGAACCGGGCCAGACCCTGCGCGCCACGGTGTACGGCAGCAAGCGCTTCGCAGTGCCCGCGCCCGCCCCGGAGGGGTACCTGCTGGTGGGCGACCCGTGCTCGCTCCCGGCGATCAACGACATCCTGCGCGCGCTGCCGGAACCGGTGCCTGCGAAGGTGTTCCTGCTCGAGGACCACGACCGGCTGCCGGTGGCGGGCGGAGACGTCCGGTGGTGCGGATCGCCGGAAGAGGTGCTGGCCGCCGTGCGGGAACTCGGTCCGCTGCCGGGCTGGCACGCCTGGGTGGCGACGGAAAGCGCGTTGACGCGCCAGGTGCGCGGGCTGGCGCAGGACGCCCTCGGGGTGCGCAAGCAGGACGTCACGTCGCAGGGCTACTGGACGCGGGGCCGGGCGATGGGCCGCGCCCGGCGCTGAGCCGGCGCGCGGCGGCGACCAGTTCGCGCACCGCCGGGGCGATCTCGGTCGCGAAGAGCTGCAGCGGGCCCGGGGAGCCGGCAGGCAGCAGGAACCCGCTCACCCCGTGGGTGAGGGCCAGCTCGGCGAGCCGCTCGGGCCAGCCGCGCGGTGAGCCGAGCGCGGGCGGGGACAGGTTGTAGAGACGGCGGATCGCGGCCGGGTCGCGTCCCGCGTCCGCCGCGGCCGCGTCGACGGCGGCGTTGGCGGCGGGGAGATCGGCGGGCGGGATGCGGGTCATGCTCGGCAGCCAGCCGTCGGCGAGGGCGCCGGTCAGGCGCAGCATCCGCGGCCCGAGCGCGCCGACCCAGATCCCCGGGCGGCACGGCGGGGGAGCGGGTTCGGCGCCGTCCAGGCCGTAGTGCTTGCCCGGCAGGTGGACCGGGCCGCCGGGTGTCCACAGTGCACGGATCACCGCGATCGCCTCGCCGAGCGCGGCGACCGCTTCCGCGGGCGCGCGCCACGGCCCGCCCTCGGCCGCGATCGCGTCCCAGTACGCCCCGGCGCCCAGCGCCAGGTCGACCCGGCCGCCGCTGAGCGCGCCCAGGCTCGCGACGGCGCGGGCCAGCATCGCGGGCGGGCGCAGCGGCAGGTTGGCGACGTTGGGGAACACGCGCACCCGCTCGGTCCGCGCGGCGATCACCGACAGCGTCGTCAACGCCTCGGTGAACTCGGGCCGGTACGGGTGGTCCGGCACGCTCACCAGGTCCAGCCCCGCGCGGTCGGCGACCCGCGCGAGGTCCAGCGCCAGTTCCGGCCGCCCGGTGGCCGGGGTGAGGACCGCGCCGAAGAGCAGGTCGTGCCCGTAGTCGGTCATCGAGCCGCCACCGGGCGCGGCGCGGGCGCGGGCACGAGCCGCCCCGGGCCGGCGAGCGCGACCAGCGCCGCCACGCCCATCGCGATCGCGGACAGCACGAACGCCGTGGTGTAGCCGGATTCCACCGGGAACCGGGTGCCCGCGACGACCTCGGCGGTGACGATGGTCGACGCGATCTGCGCGCCGAAGGTGCCGCCGATGGTGCGCATGATCGTGTTGATGCCGGTCGCCTCCCCGGTCTGCCGCGGGTCGACCGCGCCGACGACGAGGTTGGCCAGCGAGGCGAAGGCGAACCCGACGCCGATGCCGAGGATGCCGTTGCCGAGGTAGATCGGCCACGGCTCGCCGTGCGCGACGGCGAACAGCACGAACCCGGCCGCGCCGATCACGCACGCCAGCACCAGCGGGAGCTTGAAGCCGGCCTTCGCGCCGATGCGCCCGGCGAGCGGGCTGGCGAACAACATGGTCACGGCCATCGGGATGATGAACAGCCCGGCCTCGGTGACCGACGCGCCGAAACCGTACCCGGCCTGCGGCGGCGTCTCGACGAGCAGCGGCACCAGCGTGAACGCGCCGTACATGCCGAAGCCGATGATCAGTGCGGTGATGTTGGACGTCAGCACCGCGGGGCGGCCGAGCAGCCCGACGTCGATCAGCGGCTGGGTGAGGCGTTTTTCGACCAGTGCGAACACGACCAGCAGGACCACGGCGGCCGCGAACAGCCCGATGATCGCCGCGGAGCCCCAGCCCCACACCCGGCCCTCGCTGATCGCCAGCAGCAGCGCGACCAGTCCGCCGGTGAGCAGCAGCGCGCCCGCCCAGTCGACGCGGCCCGGCGAGCGCACCGGCGACTCGCGCACGAACGCGGCGACGGCGGCGATGCCGGCCACGATCACCGCGAACATCAGCCAGAAAATCCACTCCCAGCTCAGCGCGTCCACGATCAGGCCGGGGATCACGAGCCCGACGCCGAACCCGATGCCGAAGGTCGAGCTGATCCAGCCGATGGCGACCGGCACCCGTTCGCGGGGGAACTCGTCGCGCACGATGCCGAAGGCCAGCGGGAAGGTCGCGGCGCCGACGCCCTGGATCGCGCGGGCCGCGATCAGCACGCCGATCGACGGGGCGAGCGCGGCGAGCAGCGTGCCCACGGCGGACACCGCGAGGCAGGCGAGCAGCATGCGGCGCTTGCCGAACATGTCGCCGAGGCGGCCGAGCAGCCCGGTGGCGACCGACGCGGTGAGCAGGAAGGCGCTGAGCACCCAGGAGACGGTGGTGGTGGAGGTGCCGAACTCGGCCTGCAGCGTCGGCAGGGCGGGCACCGGCATGGTCTGCAGCAACGAGAACGACAGCACCGCGATCAGCAGCGCGGCGAAAGGTGCGGAAGTTCGTGTCATGACGTAATGATTACACGACGACATGATTACGTCCAGAAGGTAGGATCGGCGCATGGACGACCGCGAGACGCGCCCGCCGACCCTGCTCGCCCTGCCCTCGTACCTGGCGGGCCACGTCGCGCGGATCGGCCACCGCGGGCTGGTCGCCGCACTGGCCGAGCACGACCTGCGGCTGCCGCACTTCGCCGTGCTGACGGGTTTGTCGGACTTCGGGCCGCTGGCGCAGCACGCGCTCGCCGACCGGCTCGGGCTCAACCGCAGCCACCTCGTCGGGTACCTGGACCTGCTGGAACAACGCGGCTTCGTCCGCCGCGAACGCGATCCCGCCGACCGGCGCCGCCAGCGAGCCGCACTGACCGAGCCCGGCTCGGAGCTGGTGCGCCACCTGCAGGAGGTGGCGCACCGCTCACAGGAGGAGTCGCTGGGCGTGCTGTCCGCAGAGGAGCGCCGGACGCTGGTGGAGCTGATGCGACGGGTCGTCGTGGCCGACGATGCCGCGTCGAAGGAAGTGACCGCCTAGCGGCGGGACGGCCGGCCGAAGTTGTCCGCTGTGGGCTTGCGGGGCCACTCGCGCGGACCGGCAAGGCAGTCCTCAGTGCCGGGACGACCAGTCGAAACTGCTCACGTTGGACCCGGTGGCAGATATTCCAGCTCTACCCAGCCGTCGCACCCGGTGACGGCAGGCGATCCAGTCACGCGGTCAGCCCTGGGCCGGTGGCTGCCACGCACGCCCCAGGTAGGCGGTCCTGCGGGCAGTGTTCAACGGCGTGTTAGCCCAGCCGAAGCCGTCCACAGTGGACCCACTCGGCACGTATCTCAGGCTCGCCCGCCGTCGTGTCCGGTGGCGGTTCGGTGCTCCCGCCTCGCGGTCACCCCGAGCCGGCGGCCGTGCGCACCGCCCGGACGGCCGGTCCGGCAGGCAGCGCTCAGCGCCGGGAAAGCCAGCCGAAGGCATCCACAGTGGACCTTATCGGCACGTATCTCAGGTCCACCCAGCCGTCGTACCCGGTGGCGGTTCGGTGCTCCTGCCTCGCGGTCACCCCGAGCCGGCGGCCGTGCGCACCGCCCGGACGGCCGGTCCGGCAGGCAGCGCTCAGTGCCGGGACGACCAGCCGAAGCCGTCCAGTGGACCTTCTCGGCACGTATCTCAGGTCCACCCAGCCGTCGTACCCGGTGGCGGTTCGGTGCTCCTGCCTCCCGGTCACCCCGAGCCGGCGGCCGTGCGCTGCACCCGGACGGCTGGTCCCGCAGGCAGCGCTCAGTGCCGGGACGACCAGCCGAAGCCGTCCAGTGGACCTTCTCGGCACGTATCTCAGGTCCACCCAGCCGTTGTACCCGGTGGCGGTCCGGTGCTCCTGCCTCCCGGTCACCGCGAGCCGGCGGCCGTGCGCACCACCCTGGCGGCCCGTCCGGCAGGCAGCGCTCAGCGCCGGGACAACCAGCCGAAACTGTCCACAGTAGACCCCCTCGGCACGTACTCCAGCCCCACCCAGCCGTCGTACCCCGTCGCGGCCAGGCGGTCCAGCCACGCGGTCACCCCGAGCGTCCCGGTGCCCGGCTCGTGCCGTCCCGGCGCGTCGGCCACCTGCACGTGCCCGGTGCGCGCCAGCAGCGGCGGCGTGAGCAGCGCGTCCAGGTCATCGCCGTTGCTGCCCAGGTGGTAGACGTCCGTCAGCAGCGCGATGTTGCCCGCCCCGACCTCGTCCGCGAGCGCCAGCGCGTCGCCGGCGCGCAGCAGCGGGTAGTCCGGCGCGCCGCTGAGCGGTTCCAGCAGCACCGTGCCCGGCAGCCGGTCGGCGGCGAAGGCGAGGTTGTCCAGCAGCACGTCCCGCGAAGCGCCGGTCCGGTTGCCCGGCAGCACGTTGAACCGCGAGCACCCCAGCCGCTCCGCGATGCCGGCCGCGACGTCCACCCCGTCGCGGAACTCCGCCGTCCGCGCGGCGAACCCGGCCAGCCCCCGTTCGCCCGCGGCGAGATCGCCGTGCGGCACGTTCAGCGACACCAGCTCCACCCCGGCGTCGGCGATCGACGCGACGAACCGCTCGACCTCGCTGTCCCCGGGCACCCCGTCGAACGGCCACCACGACTCCACACCCGCGAACCCGGCCTCCGCCGCCGCGGCCGGGCGGCGCTCCGGCACCAGCTCGGTGAACAAGATCGAGGTGTTGACGTCGTACCGCATGACGTCATCCTCGCAGACGCGCCCGCAACTCCAGCTTCGCGATCTTGCCGGTCGCGCCCTTCGGCAGCTCGTCCACGATCCGCACCCGCCGCGGGTACTTGTACGCGGCGATGCGCTCCTTGGCCCACGCCACGATCTCGTCCGGCTCGGCGCTCGCGCCCGGCTTGAGCGAGACCACCGCGACGACCTCCTCGCCGAGCCGCTCGTCCGGCTCGCCGATCACCGCCGCCTCGCCGACCGCCGGGTGCCGGTACAGCAGCTCCTCCACCTCGCGCGGGTAGACGTTGAACCCGCCCCGGATGATCAGGTCCTTCTTGCGGTCCACGATGAACACGAACCCGTCGGAGTCGACGTAGCCGAGGTCGCCGGTGTGGAACCAGCCGCCGCGGAACGCCTCCGCGGTCTCCTGCGGCCGCTTGTAGTAGCCCTTCGTGATGTTGTGCCCGCGCAGCACGATCTCGCCCACCTGCCCGGACGGCAGCGGGTGGTCCTGGTCGTCGACGATCCGCAGTTCCACACCCCAGATCGGCTTGCCGATCGAGAGGATCTTGCGGCTGTCCGCGCCCGGGTTGACCGTCGTGGTCGACGCCGACTCGGACAGCCCGTAGCCCTCCAGCACCGGGATGCCGTACTTCTCCTCGAAGCGGCGCAGCACCTCCTCCGGGATCGCCGCCCCGCCGGAGCTGCCGATCCGCAGGCTGCTGGTGTCGTAGCCGGTGGTGTCGGCGTAGGCCAGCGCGTGGTACATCGTGGGGACCCCGGCCATGATCGTGACCCGGTCCCGCTGGATCGCCTCCAGCACCGCGGGCACCTCGAAGCGCGGCACCACCGAGATCGTCCGCCCGTGGCGGGCCGAGGCGTTGAGGATGCTCGACAGGCCGTAGACGTGGAAGAACGGCAGCACGGCCAGCGCGACGTCCTCGGGTTCCGCGCCGAAGCGCTCGCTGCCCAGCGTGCACGTCATGTAGAGCTGGAAGTGGGACAGCTCGGCGCCCTTGGGGCGGCCGGTGGTGCCGCTGGTGTAGAGCAGCACGGCCGTGTCGTCCGCCGCGCCAGGGAAGATGTCGCCGTCGTCGGCGGGCTCCAGCAGCACCCGGAAGGACAGCGTCCCCTCCGGCCAGGCGCCGGCATCGAGGTCGCCGACGACCACCGCGCGGACGTCCGGGACCTCCTTGAGCGCCGTGGTGACCTCGGGCGCGCCCGCGGCGTGGGAGATGATCATGCGCGCGTCGGAGTCGTCCAGGTGGTAGGCGATCTCGGCGGACTTGAGCAGCGGGTTCAGCGGGACCATCGTCAGGCCCGCCTTGAGGATGCCGAAGTAGGCGATCACGAACTCGGGCACGTTGGCGAGCTGCACCGCGACCTTGTCCCCGGGGCGCAGGCCCGCCTCGCGCAGGGCGACGGCGACCCGGCCGGAGCGCTCGTCGACCTCGGCGTAGGTCATCGCGCCTGACGGGAAGCGCAGGAAGTCCTTGCCCGGCGCGGCCGTCACGGACTCCCGCAGCATGATCGCCAGGTTGAAGCTCATCGGCTGCCCACCTTCCGAACGTCGTTCTGTCCGGCGTGCCCGGATTTCCCCCAGGTGTGCCGGATGGCCTGCGGATCGGCTGTCAGACCCGGCAGAATCCCGTTCGGTTTTGCGGCGACGTCGACCCGTCAGCCAGTGAACCGCGCGGCCGGTGCGGTGGTCAAGCCCCCGGCGCGTCGTCGAGGTCGCCGGGGCGGATGCGGTAGACCTGCAGGCGCAGGTCGTAGTACTTCGTGGTCTCGCCGACCCACTGCATGCCGAGCCGCTTGGCCGTCGCGATCGCCCGAACGTTGTTCGGTCGCGCGACGGCGAACAGCTCGTCGGTGTCCTGGGTGAAGGCCCACCGGATCAGGGCCTGGCTGCCCTCGGTGGCGTAGCCCTGCCCCCACGCGTCGGGGTGCAGCTGCCAGCTGAGTTCGAGGTCCTCCTCGTAGGGCGGCAGCAGGCGGATGGCCAGACCGCCGATGACCTGGCCGTCCTCCCGGCGTTCCATGGCCCAGCGGCCGCGCGGCGGCGGCAGGTTCGGCTGGGCCTCGTGCCAGGCGTGCAGCACCGCGCGCATCGCGGCGACATCGCCGACCCGGTCCATCACGGGGGTCAGCCAGTGCGTGACCTCTTCCGAGCCGTAGATCGCGAAGGCGGCGTCGGCGTCGTCGGCCGTCCAGTCACGGATGACCAGCCGGTCGGTGATCAGGGGCGACTCCATGTGTAAACGCTACGTGAAGTGCGGCCGGTACGGCAGCCGCGAGCGGCAGATGCGCCCAGAGGGCGGTACGGTCCCCGTCGCCGCTGCGGCCCCACATGGCCGCGCAGGTGGTCAGGACGTGCAGGCCGGTGCCGAAGCCGCTGTCCGCGGAGGGCAGCTCGATGCCGGGCGCGGACAGCGAGATCCGCAGCCAGCCGGACTCGGTGCCCTCGCGCACGAGCCGGATGGTGGCGGGCAGGCAGCTCTGCTCGTAGGCAGCGCTGGCCAGCGCGTCGATGACGAGCAGCGCGTCGGTGACCGTCTCCACCGTGCAGCCGTCGAGGAAGGTCGCGGCCGACTCCCGCAGGGTCCGGATGTCCGTGGGGTGGTTCAGCACCCGTTGCAGGGCGTTGTCGATCCAGAAGTCGGTCACGCGGGCTCCCTCCGCTGTCTGCTCAACGGTCGAGTGAGGCTACCCGGGCGAGCGTTGCTGAAACCGCGCGTGTTGTGACCGCGGTCTCAGTTCGTCAGCGAGGTTACGCGTCCTGGGTGTGGTGGCGCAGCAGCCGGGACAGCAGGCCGGTCAGCTGCTCCCGTTCCGGGCCGCTCAGCGGGGCGAGCAGGTCGTCCTGGATGCGCGCGATCTGCTTGTCGAGGCGCTTGAGCTGCTTGCGGCCGGCCGGGGTGATCGTGATGACGTTACGCCTGCGGTCGGCCGGGTCCGGTTCGCGGCTGACCAGGTCGCGGTCGGCCAGTTCGTTGATGGTCGCCACCAGGTCGGAGAGGTGGATCGCGCTGCGGCGGCCGAGCGTGGCCTGGCTCGACGGCCCGGACTCCTCGAGCGCGGCGAGCAGGCGGTAGTGGTAGCCGCGGGCGCCGGCCTCGGACATGCCCTCGGTGACGAGCCGGTGCGCGTGGTGCGCGGTCTGGGTGAGCAGCCAGCTGGGCAGGTTCCGCAGGCGTTCGGGGGCGCTGGTGTCCATGATCGGAGTGTAACCGAAACGTTCGCCCGGCAAATCATTTGACGAACTAACGTTTGTCCGTCTAACGTTTCCGGCATGACTGAGAAGCCCTTCCGCATCGACATCCCGCAGTCCGCTCTCGACGACCTCGCCGCCCGCCTGGAGCGCGTCCGCTGGCCCGACGAGCTGCCCGGCGCGGGCTGGGACTACGGCATCCCGCTCGCCCGTGTCCGCGAGCTGGCCGATCACTGGCGCGACGGCTACGACTGGCGCGCCCAGGAGGCCCTGTTGAATTCGTTCCCGCAGTTCACCGACGAGATCGACGGGCAGACCGTGCACTACCTGCACGTGCGGTCACCGCGGGCGGACGCTCTGCCGCTGGTCGTGACGCACGGCTGGCCCGGTTCGGTCGTCGAGTTCCTGGACGTGATCGGGCCCCTGTCGCGCGACTTCCACCTGGTGATCCCGTCGATCCCGGGTTTCGGCTTCTCCGGGCCGACGGCCGAGCGGGGCTGGGACGTGGCCCGGGTGGCGAGGGCATGGGCCGAGCTGATGCGCCGGCTGGGGTACGAGCGGTACGGCGCGCAGGGCGGCGATTTCGGCTCGGGGATCTCGCAGCAGCTCGCCGTCGCCGCGCCGGACCAGGTGGTGGGTGTGCACCTGAACTACCTGCCGACGCTGCCGCCGCCCGGTGGGATCGCCGGATTGTCCGAAGAGGATCAGCGGAGGCTCGACCACACGAAGGCGTACGCCGCGAACCGGCCCGGCTACCAGATCCTGCACATGACCACGCCGCAGACGATCGCCTACGCCCTGACCGATTCGCCGGTCGGGCAGCTGGCGTGGATCGCCGAGCGGTTCGCGAAGTGGACCGACCCGAAGTCGCGCATTCCGGACGACCGGCTGCTGACGGACGTGATGCTGTACTGGCTGACCGGGACCGCGGGATCGGCCGCGCGCCTGGCGAAGGAGAGCATGTACGCCGCACAGGCGGGCCGCCCGTGCCCGGCACCGGTCGGGGTGGCGGTCTTCGCGCACGACATCACCCTGTCGGTGCGCGCGGTCGCCGAACAGCGCCTCGACATCCGCCACTGGAGCGAGTTCGAAAGAGGCGGCCACTTCGCGGCGATGGAGGTGCCTGATCTGTTCGTCGAGGATGTGCGCAAGTTCTTCAGCACGCTGACCTGAGGCGCGGGATCGCCGCCACCCTGCGGCGGTGCCGCGCACCAAAACCACCGGCGCCGTCGCCGGGGCCGAGCCGCCGCGGTTGCCGAAACCTGCGCCGCCAAGGCGACGAGGCAGACGGTTGTCGCCGGGGGAGGGTTGTCCGGGCTTTCCCTGTCCCGGGTGCTTCTGCCATGTTGCACCCAGGAGCGGAGAGGGGGCCCGATGCCGGAAGCCGAGAACCTGTCGCCGGGGGAGTTGCGCGCACTCGGGGCGTGGATGGACCGCCAGGGGCTGCCCGGCGGGCCTGTCGAGGACCTCGCGCCGATCGCCGGTGGTACTCAGAACTTGATGGTGTCGTTCCGCCGTGGCGGCCGGGCGTATGTGTTGCGCAGCGGGCCCCGGCACCGGCGGGCGCGCAGCAATGACGTGCTGCGCCGGGAGATGCGGGTGCTCGCCGCGCTGGCGGGCACCGCGGTGCCGCACCCGGAGCTGATCGCGGCCTGCCCGGAGGAGACCGTCCTGCCTGGCGCGGTCTTCTACCTCATGGAGCCGGTGGACGGATTCAACGCGACCGTCGAGCTGCCCGAACCACACGCCACCCGTCCCGACCTGCGGCACGAGATGGGCCTGGCGATGGCCGACGCGCTGGCGGCGCTCGGCGCGGTCGACCACGAGCGGGCCGGCCTGGCGGATTTCGGTCGCCCACACGGGTTTCTCGAACGTCAGGTGCCGCGGTGGCTCGCGGAGCTCGATTCCTACGCGGGCCACGACGGTTACCCCGGGCCGGACCTGCCGGGCGTGGCGGGTGTCGCCGACTGGCTCGCGCAGCACGTGCCCCAGCGGTGGTCACCAGGCATCCTCCACGGCGACTACCACCTGGCGAACGTCCTGTTCGACCGCCGTGGCGCCACGGTCGCGGCGATTGTGGACTGGGAGATGAGCACGATCGGCGACCCGCTCCTCGACCTCGGCTGGCTGCTGGCCACGTGGCCCGGCACCCGCCCGATGCTCGGATGGACCGGCCTCGCCACGGCCGGCGACCTCGCCACCGAGGAGGAGATCGTGGCCCGCTACGCCACCCGCTCGGGACGGGACACCTCCGGAATCGCCTGGTACGCGGTGCTGGCGTGCTTCAAGCTGGGCATCGTGCTGGAAGGCACGCACGCGCGTGCGTGCGCGGGCAAAGCGCCACGCGCCATCGGAGACCGCCTGCACGCCGCGGCGGTCGGGTTGTTCGAGCAGGCGCTGGACCGGATCGCGTGTTCGTGAATGGCTGAGGTGCCCGGCGCGGGCCGCGGTGGTGAGTGCCGCGCCGAGAGGGCCTTCATCCGGCGGTTGCGGATCGTGGCGAGCATGCGCGCCGGGAGGGCTTGCGCGGCGGGATGTGCTTGCGGGCCGGAGACGTGCTTGCGGGCCGGGGACGTGCTCGCGCGGCGGATGGGCTCGCGGGACGGCGCTGGGCTTGCGGGGCGGGTGGGCTCGCGGGGCGGGGATGGGTTCGCGGGGCGGGTGGGCTCGCGCGACGGATGGGCTTGCGGGGGCGATGGGCTTGCGAGGCGGAGATGGGCCGCCGGGGCGGGATGGGCTCGCGCCGCCGGGATGGGTGTGCCTCCGCGGCCGACGGTCGGCTGGGCTGCGCGGTGGTCGGTGGGCTGGGCTGCGCGGTGGTCGGTGGGCCGGCCGCGGTGGGCGGCTGCTCGCTCCGGAGGGCTGCTCGCGCGGGATGGCGAGGGATTCGGCGGGCGGCGCGCCGTGATCGGGTGGGGGGATTGCACACGAGGGGGCGCGCCGGGATGGCCTTGACCGGGTGCCGGTGGTGGGCGTCGCCGATTCCGGCCGGAAGGTGTCGGTGACGGCGTATCGGGCGTCGGGGGCGGTGTCAGGGCACCACGGTCACCGGCCAGAGACCGGACCGCACGAGGCGGTTCGCCACCGAGCTGACGATCCGGTGGCCCCGGCTCTCCGACGCGCCCACCACGACGAGGTCGGCGTGCAGCTCCACCGCCGCGCGGCGGAGTTCCGTGAAGGCGTCGCCGCGGCGGACGATGAACGTGATGGGCAGGCCGGCTTCGTCGGCGAGGTTGCGGATCGGTCCGCGCATCTCGTCGATCGTCGCTTCGTAGGCCTGCTCCTGAGCCGCCGCGAGGTAGCCGCTCGCCATGCCGGTCCACGCCGTCGGCGCCAGCACGTACACCAGCACCAGCCGCGACCGCTGCCGTCGCGCCAGCCCGGCCGCGTAGGCGCCCGCCCGGGACGCGGTGGGGGAGCCGTCGACGCCGGCGAGGACGACGTGCGGCCCGTCGGTGCCCCGCTCGAACGGGCCCGGCGACCACGCCGGGCCGTACTCCTCCACCAGTTGTCCCCGCTCCGCACCCACGGCACGCATTATCTGGCACCGGCCGCTCCGGGTGCGGGCGCCCGCCACGGCTTTGGTACGAATGACGTCTACGCCGACAGGAGGAACCAAGTCGTGGGTAACGGGCCCGACCCCGTGCGGGCGGCCGACGTGGCGATGGCGGCCGCCCGGTTCGCCGGGGTCATCCAGCCGACGCCACTGCACCGCAACGAACGGCTTTCGCTGCAGCACGGCGTGGACGTCTGGCTCAAGCGCGAGGACCTGTCCGCCGTCCGCTCCTACAAGGGCCGGGGCGCCTACAACCTGGTGAGCCAGCTCTCACCGGAGGAGCGCGCCCGAGGCGTGGTGTGCGCGAGCGCAGGCAACCACGGCCAGGGTGTGGCGTTCGCCTCAGCCGCCCTCGGTGTCCTCGCCCGCGTCTACCTGCCGCGCACCACGCCCCGCCAGAAGCGGGACCGCGTCGCCCGGCTCGGCGGCGAGCACGTCCAGATCGTGGTGCACGGCGACACCTACGACGACGCGGCCGCCGCCGCGCAGGCGTACGCGGCGAGCACGGGCACGACGATGATCCCCGCGTTCGACGACCCGCGCACGATCGCCGGGCAGGGCACCGTCGTCAAGGAGGCCATCGAGCAGCTGGGCCGCGCGCCCGACGTCGTGATCGTGCCGGTCGGTGGCGGCGGCCTGCTCGCCGGGACCCTCGCCTGGCTTCGCGAGACCCACCCCGAGGTGCGGGTGATCGGCGCCGAGCCGCAGGGCGCGGCCAGCATGGCTCTCGCGCTCGAACACGGCGCCCCCATCGCGATGGAGACCATCGACCCGTTCGTCGACGGCGCCGCTGTCCGCCTCGTCGGGCAGCACACCTACGCCCTCGCCGCCGAACGCCGGCCCGCCATGATCGCCGTGCCCGAGGGCAAGATCTGCGTCGAGATGCTCGACCTCTACCAGTCCGATGGCATCATCGCCGAGCCCGCCGGCGCGTTGTCCCCGGCCGCGCTCGGGCTCGATCTCGACCTGGAACCGGGCTCGACCGTGCTGTGCATCGTGTCCGGGGGCAACAACGACGTCAGCCGGTACGCCGAGATCGTCGAGCGAGCCCTGATCTTCGAGGGGCGCAAGCACTACTTCCTCGTCGAGTTCCCGCAGGAGCCCGGCGCGCTCCGCCGGTTCCTCGACGACGTGCTCGGCCCGGACGACGACATCACGCTCTTCGAGTACGTCAAGCGCAACAACCGCGAGACCGGCCCGGCTCTGGTCGGGATCGAACTGGGCTCGCCGGACAACCTCGAACCGATGATGAAGCGGATGGCGGCGGGCCCGCACCGCATCGAACGCGTCCCGCCGGACAGCCCCCTGTTCACGTTCCTGGTGTGACCGGCATTGGTATCGCCTTCTCGGCCGCGCGGCTCACCTCCTCCCAGGCCGCCCAGCCGTCCAGGCGCTGCCGCGTGAGGTCCTGGGCCAGGTCGTAGACCATGCTGCCGAGCAGCAGGCGCAGCGGCGGATCCTCGCTGTCCACGAGTTTCAGCAGCGCCTCGGCGGCCAGCGCCGGATCGCTGTCGACCGATCCCTCGGACCACTGCCGCTCCAGTTCCTGCCGCAGCGGTGCGTACTCGTCGACCGGCGACGCCATCGTGGGTGCGGTGTAGAGGTCGGTCCAGTAGCCGCCGGGCTGCACGATGCTGACCTTGACGCCGAACGTGGCCGCCTCCCGCGCCAGCGCTTCGCTCATGCCCTCCAGGGCGAACTTGCTCGCGCTGTAGAGACCGGTCATCGGGAACCCGCCCAGCGCGGCGATGCTCGAAATCTGCAGGATGCGGCCGGACTGCCGGCGCCGCATCACCGGTAGCACGGCCTGGCTCACCCAGAGCGCGCCGAAGAAGTTCGTCTCCAGTGCGGCTCTGGCCTGGTCCTCGGTGAACTCCTCGACCATGCCCATGGTCAGCGTGCCCGCGTTGTTGACCACGACATCGAGCCGGCCGAAGTGGTCGATGGCCTGCTCGACGGCCCGGAACACGTCATCGCGCCGGGTGACGTCGAGCTGGATGGGCAGCAGCCGGTCGGTCGCCTTGGCGGTGATGGTGCGGGAGGCCGCGACCACCCGGTCACCGCGATCGAGGGCGGCTTCGGTGAAGGCGCGACCGAGGCCGCGGCTCGCACCGGTGATGAACCAGACGCGGGAAGGGGAGGTGGTGGTCATCTGGGGCTCCTTTCGTTGTGAGACGAACCGTAGCGTCTCGCTTCCGAGCTGTCAAGACGGACCGTCTCGTCTTGAGTTGTGGTAGTGTGAGGACGTGCCAGATGCGAGTCGTCGCAACGAGAGCTCGCGGCAGGCGATCCTGGCTGCCGCGTTCGAATTGGTGGGTGAAGTCGGGTACGCGAAGCTGAGCATCGAAGGGATCGCCGCGCGGGCGGGTGTCGGGAAGCAGACGATCTACCGCTGGTGGCCCTCGAAGGGGGCGGTGCTGCTGGACGCGTTCCTGATGCTGTCCGAAGGGGACGGTAGCGGGCTGCCGGACACCGGCGACCTGGAGGCGGACCTGAAGACGGTGCTGCGCGCGACGGTCCAGGAGCTGACCGACGAGCGCTTCGACCTCACGATGCGCGCGCTCAGCTCGGAGATCATGCACGATCCGGAGCTGGCGCGGATGTACTCGGAGCGGCTCGACGAGCCGGTGCGGGAGCTGAAGAAGGAACGGCTGCGCAAGGCGGTGGAAGCCGGGCAGCTGTCCGATGTGGACCTGGACGTGGCGGTGGACGTGATCTGGGGCCCGGTGACGGTGCGCTGGATGCAGCGCGGGCCGCTCACGGTGGAGTTCGCGGACCAGGTGGTGGAGACGGCGTTGTCCGGGTTGCGGCCCTGAGGCGACGGGGTTTGCGGGGAACGCCTTGCGGTGGTGGTCGCTTTGAGGGGTGCGAGGTCGGATCGGGTAGTGGGACGGCGTTGTCCGGGTTGCGGCCCTGACCCGGCGGTGGGTGCTGGGGAAGGGGTTGCGCGGTCGTGGTCGCTCTGAGGGGTGGGCGCGAGGAGGATCGGCGGTGAGTATCGCAGGGTGGGGGCGCGGAGGCGTGACACTGACGCGATGGGCCCTTTCGGAGGGGCTGCCGCAGCGGTGCGTCATGCCCGCCTTGCTGAAGGGTGGATTTGCGTGAGGTGCCGCAGACGCGCGAGCCGGCTGGGGGTGACGCGTCGAGGTCCGTTCGCGGGCCCCGGAGAGCCCGCGAACGGGAACGCCTCAGTTCTTCGCCGCTACGGCCTGTTCGAAGAAGTCCGCCAGTTGCCGCCCGTAGGACTCCAGGTCCAAGGCCGGGTTTTCGGTGTAGGCCTGGATCGCGCCGTCGATGCTCTGCGCGATCGTGCGGGCCGCGACCTCCGGCGAGAACTCACCGAAGGCGCCTTCCCGCTGCCCCTGGGACAGCAGCCGCTCGATGCGGCCCGTCCGGAAACCGCTCAGCAGCGGGCCCGCCACCGGCCAGCCGTCCGGGTCGTCCGCGTTCGCGGCCACCTCGCGCAGCACCCGGACGCACTCGGGGTGGTCGCGGACGAACGTGACCTCCGTTTCGATCAGCGCGCGCAGCATCGCGGCCCGGTCGGTCGTGTCGCCGGCCCGCTCCTCCAGGTACCTGTCCCGGATGCTCAGCGCCGTCGTCACCACCGCCTGCATCAGCCCCGCCTTCGTGCCGAAGTGGTAGCCGATCAACCGCGTGCTGCTCAGGCCCGCGCGCTCCTTGATGCGTGCGAACGACGTCCGGCGGTACCCCAGTGCCGAGATCGTCGCCAGGGTCGCCGCGATGATCTGCGAACGGCGCGCCTCCTCGGCCGGGCTCAGGCCCAGGTCCGGCTGCACCTCATTGATTACCTGCATGAGTAAAAAGTTACTCGCCCGAGTAACAGGGCGCAACCGTATTACTTGAGCAGCGTGTCGACCAGCTCGGTGGTCCAGCTGGGATCCGCGGGCTGACCTGCGAAGATCGCCCGGTAGTACAGCGGCCCGAGCAGGACGTCCGCGGCGTGCGCGGTCTCCGGCGCGGTCCCGCCACGGGAACGTTCGCGATCGAGGATCGCCGTGAGCTGAGCGTGCCGGTCCGCGGTGCACGCGCAGCCGCCGTCGGGGCCGGAACCGATCGCGGCCCGCATGATCGCCAGCACGTCCGGGTCGGCCAGGTCGGTCGCCACGTCGGACGCCCACCGCCGCAGGTCCTCGCGCAGCGAACCGGTGTCCGGCACGACGATGTCGCCGCTGAACCGGCTGCTCGCCACGTCCGCCATCAACTCCGCGACCGACCCCCACCGCCGGTACAAGGTGGTCGGGTGGACGCCCGCGCGCGTCGCGATCAACGGCAGCGTCAGCGCCTCCGCGGGGTGTTCGGCCAGGAACTCCACGACGGCGCGGTGCACGGCGGCGCGCACCCGCGCGGACCGGCCGCCGGGACGGGTTGTGCTGGTGGTGGCGGACATGGAGAAATTATCGCATCGATCGTTGCGTTTGCGCTATGGTCGTCCTAACGCATCGATCTTTGCTTTTCCGAGGAGTGCTGATGTCGAGTTCCCCCGCCGTCGCCGTCGCGGTCCGTCCGAGAGCCCGGTTGCCGCACCCGGTGGCGTTCACGGCGGTCGCGGTGATCTTCGTGCTGTTCATGGCCGCCTCCAGCGTCCCGTCCCCGCTCTACGTCGTCTACCAGCAGGAATGGGGCTTCTCGTCGATGACGCTCACCGTGGTCTTCGCGGTGTACGTCCTGGGGTTGATCGCGTCGCTGCTGGTCGTCGGCGCATTGTCGGACCACGTCGGGCGGCGGCCGGTGCTGGCCGCGGCGATCGTCGGGGAAGCCGTCTCGCTCGTGTTGTTCCTGGTCGCCGGGGACGTCTCCGCGCTGTTCGCGGCGCGCGTCGTGCAGGGCGTCGCCACCGGTGCGGCCATGTCCGTGCTCGGCGCGACGCTGGTCGACCTGAACCCGCCGCACGCGCCCGGTCGCGCCGGTGTGATCAGCAGCGTCGCCCCGACGAGCGGGCTCGCCCTCGGCGCTCTGGGTTGCGGCGCGCTCGTCCAGTTCGCGCCCGCCCCGACGCACCTCGTCTACGCGCTCCTGCTCGCCGGCATGGTCGTCGCGCTGTTGCTGACCGCCGGCCTGCCCGAGACCTCCGCCCGTCGCCCCGGCGCGCTGGCCTCGCTCACCCCGCGGCTCGGTGTCCCGGCGCGGCTGCGGCCGGACCTGTTCGCGCTGGTGCCGATCCTGATCTCCAGCTGGGCACTCGGCGGCCTGTACCTGTCGCTCGGGCCGTCGGTGGCGGCCGGACTGTTCGGGCTGTCCAACCACCTCGTCGGCGGGCTCGTCGTGACCCTGCTGTGCGGGACGGGCGCCCTGACCTCGCTGGTGCTGCGCACGGCCCCGGTCGGCGTGGTGCTGCAGGCCGGCGCCGCGTTGCTGGCGACCGGCATGGGCATCACCCTCGCGGGTGTGCTGGCGGACCTGGTCGCGCTCGCCGTCGCCGGGACCGTCGTGTCCGGGATCGGGTTCGGGGCCTCGGCGCTGGCCAGTTTCGGCACGCTCGCGCGCCTGGCCGCGCCCGCCGAACGGGGCGAGTTGTTCGCGGTGGTCTACGTCGTGTCCTACCTCGCGTTCAGCATCCCGGCGGTGATCGCGGGCTTCGCGGCGACTTCGGCCGGGTTGCGGCCGACCGCGATCGTCTACGGGTTCGCCGTGGGCGGGCTGGCCGTGCTCGCGGTGATCGCCCAGTCGGTGCGCGCCGCGCGGAGGTGATCGCGCGGTCAGGGGTCGACCAGCTCGAACTCCAGCCTCTGCGGCGCGTTGTGTTCACGGTCTTCCCGTGCGGCGCTCTCGAAGATCTCGACGATTTTGGCGAAGTTCGCCTCTCCGAGCGCGGCGCGACTCGTGGACGCGTGTAGCCAGCGGACCCGCACGGGTCGCTCGACGTCCCGGCTGAGGCGGTCCCAGGTTCCACCCGTCCAGTGTTGCGCAATCCGGACAAGAGGGTTATCTTCACTCCGGTGATACCCCCTAGGGGTATTGAACGGAGGGAACGACATGGACCACTCGACGCACCAGCACGCGGGGCACGCGGAACACGCCGCGCACCGGCCGCCCGCCACCTGGGCCGCCGCGGCGCAGGCCACCCTGCACTGCCTCACCGGCTGCGCCATCGGCGAGGTGCTCGGCATGGTCATCGGCACCGCGCTCGGGCTGCACGGCGTCGCCACCGTCGCACTCGCCGTCGCGCTCGCGTTCGTCTTCGGGTACGCGCTCACCATGCGCGGGGTGCTGAAGGCGGGCGTGCCCTTCCGGGCCGCGCTGAAGGTCGCGCTGGCCGCCGACACGATCTCGATCACCGTGATGGAGATCGTGGACAACCTCATCATGGTCAGCGTGCCGGGCGCGATGGACGCCGGCGCGGGCAGCTGGCTGTTCTGGGGCGCGCTGGCGTTCTCGCTGGCCGTGGCGTTCGTGCTGACCTGGCCGGTGAACAAGTGGATGATCGGGCGCGGCAAGGGGCACGCGGTCGTCCACCAGTACCACCACTGACTGCGCCGGGCGGCCCTGTCGGCCGCCCGGCCGGTCGTGTTGTCTTGATCCCGTGGGCGGGCGGAAGATCGACCGCGGCCCGGCCGGGGACGGCTGCCCGGTGCGGCGCGGCCCGGACGGGACCTGGCGGGTGACGGGCTACGAGCAGGCCCGCGCGGTGCTGCGCAGCGGCGGCACCGTGCAGGCCGGCCTCGGCATCGAGACGGTTGACAAACTGCCGGCGCGGTTCCGCCGCCCAGTGCTCTACCGCGACGGCCCGGAACACCGCGAACACCGCCGCCAAACCGCCCGCTTCTTCACGCCCCGCCGCGTCAGCGAGCACTACCGCGACCTGATGGCCCGCATCGCCGACGAGCAACTGGCGCGGCTGACCCGCACCGGGCGCGCCGAACTGCCGGACCTGGCCTTCGGCCTCGCGATCGGCGTCGCGTCCGAGGTCGTCGGCCTCACCGAGAGCAGGCCGGGCATCCAGCGGCGGCTGGACCGGTTCTTCCCCGAGGAGTTCGGGCGGCCCGGCTTCACCAGCCTGACCGGGATCCGCTGGTTCTTCCGCCAGATGCGCAACTGGCTCGCCATCTACGTCGCCGACGTCCGCCCGGCCGTGCGCGCCCGGCGCCGCCACCGCCGCGACGACCTCATCTCGCACCTGCTCGACGAGGGCTGCTCGGCGGGCGAAATCCTCGGCGAGTGCCTCACCTTCGCCGCCGCGGGCATGGTCACCACCCGCGAGTTCGTGTCCGTCGCGGCCTGGCACCTGTTCACCGACGACGCCCTGCGCGCCCGCTACCGCGAAGCGGACGAGGACGAGCGGATCGCCCTCCTGCACGAGATCCTGCGCACCGAACCCGTCATCGGCGGGCTCAAACGGCGCACCACCGCGCCACTCCGGCTCGACGAAGACACCATCCCGGCTGGTGAGCTCGTCGAGGTGCGGATCGACGCGGCCAACCTCGAACCGTGCGAGGCGCCGGGCCTGTCCTTCGGCGACGGCGCGCACAAGTGCCCCGGCGCGCACGTCGCGATCCTGGAGACCGACGTCTTCCTCAGCCGCCTGTTCGCCCTGCCCGGCCTGCGCATGGTGAGCCCGCCGCGGGTCACCGTCAAAGCCGAGATCGACAGCTACGAATTGCGGAATCTGGTCGTGGCGGTCGCCACACCGGACTAGCATCCGCGCTCGTGGCGGACACCGACATCTCCTTCCGAGCCGACCGGATCGACCCGGCCGTGGTCGCGCGGCAGGCCGAGATCCTCGACCTGCAGGCCGCGACGCCGGGCGTGCGGCGGTTGCGTGCGTGGGCGCACGATGCCCTGGCCGTCCGGCCGGGCGAGCGCGCGCTGGAAATCGGCTGCGGCACCGGCTCCGAGGTGCAGGTGCTCGCGGCCGCGGCGGGGCCGGAGGGCGAGGCCGTCGGGCTCGACCCCAACGAAGCCATGCTCGCGCTCGCCAGGGACCGGGCCGCCGGATCGGCCGCGCGGTTCGTGCCCGGCGACGTCTCCGCGTTGCCCTTCGCCGACGTGACCTTCGACGCCGTGCTGTGCGAGCGCGTCTTCCAGCACCTGACCGACCCGGCCGGCGCGGTCGCCGAGATCGTGCGGGTCCTGCGCCCCGGCGGGCGCGTCGCGCTGATCGACACCGACTGGGCCACCGGCATCATCCACCCCGGCGACCCGGACACCGTCCGGGCCGTGCTGGCCGGGATGCTCACGCAGACCGCCGAACCCGCCGCGGGTCGCAAGCTCGCGGGCTGGCTCAGCGCGGCCGGGCTGACGATCGCCGACCGCGGCTCACAGGCCCTGATCTCCGACCACGAGTCGGTCCGCGACACGCTGCTGCCGATGATGGTCCAGCACGCCGTGGGCAACGGCGTGGTCACCCGCGAGCAGGGCGACCGGCTGCTCGCCGAGCTCGCCGACGGCGCCGCGCGCGGGGACTTCCACCTGTCCGTGACGATGTTCGGCGTGCTCGCTCAGCGTCCCTGAACCTCCCGCCAGGCGGCGAGGATCGCGGCCACGCTGCGGTCGACATCGGCCTCCGTGGTGCGCCAGTTCGACACTGAGACGCGCATCAGCCGCCTGCCCTGCCAGACCGTGGCGCCCATCCAGCACTCGCCGGACCGCTGCACCGCCTCCAGCACCTGCGGCGTGTTGTCGCCGAAGCCGACGAGGACCTGGTTGAGGACGACGTCGTTGACCACCTCGGCCCCGGCCTCGGACAGCCGCGCGGCGAACCGGCGCGCGAGGGCGCAGGACCGCTCGACGAGTTCCGCGACGCCCGCGCGGCCCAGCTGCCGCAGCGCCGCCCACGTGGTGAAGCCCCGGGCGCGGCGCGAGGAGTCCGGCACGAAGTCGCCGGGGGAGCGCAGCGCCTCCGGCCGGTCGCCGACGAGGTAGGCGGCGGTGTAGGAGGTCGCGGCCGCGTGCGCGGCGGGGTGCGCGCAGAACGCGTAGCCGCTGTCGTAGGGCACGTTGAGCCACTTGTGGCCGTCGGTCGCCCAGGAATCGGCCTCCGCCACGCCTTCGGTGAGGTGCCGCAACCGCGGGCTCGCCGCCGCCCACAACCCGAACGCGCCGTCGACGTGTACCCACGCCCCGCGCGCGTGCGCGGCCGCGATCGCGGTGCGGAAGTCGTCGAACGCGCCGGTGTTGACCTCGCCTGCCTGCAGGCACACGATCGTCGGCGCATCCGATGTGGACAGTGCGCCGGCCAGCGCGGCGACGTCGATCGAGCCGGACGGGGCGGTCGGCACCTCGGCGAGCGCGTCGGTGCCGAAGCCGAGCAGGCGCAGAGCCCGGTCGATCGTCGCGTGCCGTCCGCTGCCCGCGACGATCCGCACCCGCGGCGCGCCGTGCAGGCCCTGCCGCTCGACGTCCCAGCCGTGGCGTTCCAGCACGGCGTGCCGCGCGGCGGCCAGGCCCACCGTGTTGCCGCCCTGCGCACCCGTCACGAACCCGAACGACGCGGTGGGCGGCAGGCCGAGCAGGTCCTTCAGCCACCCGCCCGCGACCTCCTCGACCAGCGCGGCGGCGGGTGAGGTGAGCGCGTTGAAGCCGTTCTGGTCCCACGCCGTGGTCAGCACGTCGGCCGCCGCCGCGGCCTCCAGCGAACCACCGGTGACGAACCCGAAGTACCGCGGACCGGCGCTCGCGACCAGCGCGGGCTCGACGGCCTCACGCAGCTGGTCGAGCACGGCCGCGGGATCGGCGGGCCCGTCCGGCAGCTCGCCGAGCGCGGCGCGGACCGCGTCCGGGTCCAGGTCGCGGGGGAACACCGGGCGCTCGTCCAGCCCGGCGCGGAAGTCCCGGCCCAGCGCCGCGGCGCGAGGGAGCAGGTCGTCGGCCACGCGACGATCGTAGTTTCACCCGGCGGCGGCGCGGTGCAGGCTGAGCACGCCGTCGCGGGGACCGGTCGCCGTCCACGCGCCCGAGTCCGCCGTCCAGGTCACGCCGTCGAACGTGACGCCGTCCAGGCCGAAGCGGGTGGCGTTGGCGACCAGCCAGGTCGCGAACGCCCAGCCCTCGGCCGCCGGGTGCGGCCCGCTCAGCACCGCGGTGCCCAGCTCGGCCCTGGCGACCGCCACGATGTCCGCCTCCGGCGCGCCCGGGGAGAGGTTCGCGCAGGTCAACGCGCCCGGCTTGGCCCCGGTCAGCGCTCCCGCCGTCGCCGCCGCCTCGGTCTCCCACTGCGCGTAGGCCTCCGGGAACGCCGACCGCTGCACCAGCTGCGCCGCCTGCGTCACCGTCAGGTCCGCCCAGCCGGGCTGCTCCCGCAGCCGCTCGTAGAACGCCGTCGCCGCGTACACCGGGTCGGTGACCTCTTCGTAGGCGCCCCACCCCTGGCTGGGGCGCTGCTGGAACAGGCCGGCCGAATCCCGGTCGCCGCCGGGCAGGTTCCGCAGCCGCGACTCCTGGATCGCGGTGGCCAGCGCGACCGTGACCGCGTGGTCCGGCATGCCGAGGCGATCGCCGACGGCGGCGATCGTGGCCGCGTTGCGGGCCTGCTCGACCGTCAGGTCGAAGGACGAGCCGTCCGCGGCGGTCACCGTGCACCCCGGCTTGGGCGCGGGCCGCCCGGTGAGCGCGATCCACGCGACGACCCCGCCTACCACGACCACGGCGAGGACGAGAGCCAGCAGCGCCCCGCGACTGCTCCGCATGCTCCCCTCCTCCCCGGACCTCCCGCCAGTACAGACGCACGAGGCCGCCGCTGGTTCGTCGTACCCGCTCGCGACCCCGGAAAACGGCGTCCGCGTTACCCGGAAGAGGTGCGAAATCGGGTGCGATACCGTTCGGTGCCGAACCTCCACCCGCGCACGAAGGATTTGATCATGGGAGAGAGCTCCCCGAAGGTCACGGTCGTCGTCCCGACCTACAACGAGCGGGACAACCTGCCCAAGCTCGTCGGCCAGCTGACCGGCCTCGGGCTGCCCGGCCTGCACGTGCTCGTGGTGGACGACAACTCGCCGGACGGCACCGGCGACGTGGCCGACAAGCTGGCGACCGAGCACCCGGACCACATCGGCGTGCTGCACCGGACCGAAAAGGACGGTCTCGGCCGCGCCTACGTCGCCGGCATCAGCCGGGCGCTCGACGAGGGCGCGGACATCGTGATCCAGATGGACGCCGACCTGTCCCACCCGGTCGAGGCCGTGCCGCGGATGATCGACAAGCTCGCCACATCGGACGCCGCCGTGGTGCTCGGATCCCGTTACGTGGCAGGCGGTTCGCTCGCGGGCGAGTGGGGGTGGCACCGCAAGGCGCTGTCGGCGTGGGCGAACTTCTACGTCAACGCCATCCTGCGGCTGCACGTCAAGGACGCGACCGCCGGGTTCAAGGCGTGGCGCGCGGAGACGTTGCGGCGCATCGACATCGCCACGATCCGCAGCAACGGGTACGCGTTCCAGGTCGAGATGAACTACCGCACCGTGAAGCAGGGGATGCGGATCGCCGAGATCCCGATCCGGTTCGAGGAGCGCGCCGACGGCGTGTCGAAGATGAGCCTCGCGGTGCAGCTGGAGTCGGCGCTGATGCCGTGGAAGCTGCTGTTCGGCCGTAAGCTGAGCTAAACGAACCTTCACAATCTTTCACTTGTCCTGACGTGTCTGCGGTCGCACGCTGGTGGTGTGATCAAGACGTGGGTGCGGATGGGCGTGCTCGCCCTGCTGTGGGGGTCGGCGTTCCTGTGGATCAAGCTCGCGCTGCGCGGGTTCACGCCGATCGAGATCGCGGTGTTGCGGAGCGTGCTCGGCGCCGCCGTGCTGTTCGTCCTGGCCCGGATCGCGGGGCAGCGGATGCCGCGCGGGCGGGCGATGTGGGGGCGGCTGGTCATCGCCGCGTTCTTCTGCAACGCGGTGCCGTTCGCGTTGTTCAGCATCGGTGAGCAGACCGTCGACTCCGGCATCGCCGGGGTGCTCAACGCGACCACTCCACTGTGGTCACTGCTCATCGGGCTGGTGCTGGGCGCCGAACGCGGGATCCACCCGGCGCGGCTCGGCGGGCTGCTGCTCGGCTTCGCCGGGGTGTCGCTGATCTTCGCGCCGTGGCAGCGGGCCGGGCTGTTCGGGTGGGGAGCGCTGGCGCTGGTGGGCGCGGCGGCGAGCTACGCGATCGCGTTCGCTTACATGGCACGGAAATTGGCCGGGACGGGCGGTCCCGTCGCGATCTCGGCCGCGCAACTGGCCGTCGCGTCCGGCCTGGCCTCGCTCGCGCTGCCCCTGGAGGGCGCCCGGCCGGGGTTCGACGGCCTGGCGGTGCTCGCGGTCGTCCTGCTCGGCGTGTTCGGCACCGGGATCACCTTCTACCTCAACTACCGGCTCATCGAGGACGAGGGCCCTACCGGCGCGGCCGTCGTCGGGTACCTGCTGCCGGTCGTGTCGGTCGCGCTCGGGGCCGTCGTCCTCGGCGAGCCGGTGACGCCGCGGGTCGTGGCCGGGATGCTGGTGGTGCTGGCCGGGGTCGGCCTGACGCGCACGAAGCCGCGGCGCGTACGCGTGGCGGCGTAGGCGCAGGTCGCGCTCTGCGCCGGATGCCCCGGGACGTCCGTTTTCGCGACAGTCGAAGGCATGAGACTCAAAGCTGGAGGACGGAAGGCGTGGCTCGCGACGCACATCATCTCGGCCGGCGCGTGGATCGGGATCGACGTGGTGCTGGCGGTGCTGGTGTTCACCGCGATGCTGACGGACGATCCGGCGCTCGCCGCGGTGTGCTACCAGGCGCTGCGGCTGTTCGCGGTGTGGCCGCTGCTGGTGGCCGGACTGGTGTGCCTTGGCAGCGGCGTGATGCTGGGGCTGGGCAGCCGGTACGGGCTGGTGCGGTACTGGTGGGTGGCGATCAAGCTGGTGCTCAACCTCGCCATGGTGACGCTGGCGGTGGTGTCGCTGCGCCCGGGCGTCGGCGAAGCCGCGGCCTACGGTGAGTCGCTGCTGGCCGGCCTGCCCGGGACGGCGCCGGACCTGGTGTTCCCACCGATCGTGTCACCGGCGTGCCTGCTGGCGGCGGTGCTGTTGTCGATCTACAAGCCCGGTGGGCGCATCCGGCGGACCGGTTCCAGGATCAGCGTGCGCGGCACGCCGTCCAACGCCGGCGCGTTCTCCCGCGACGACCAGACCTCCCGCTCCAGGAAGGCGAGGAACGCCTCCGCGTCGGGCACCGAGCCGAACTCCAGGTCGACCACCACGTAGTGGGGATCGCCGACGGGGCGGGACACGTGGTGACCGCGCACGCCGGCCCGGCTGCGCGCCTCGGCGAACCGGTCGAACGCCGCCTGCCACAGCGGGAAATCCACAATCGAGTGTTCGATGTGCAAGATGGCCATGATTCCTCCTTCGCCACGCTTGCGACGGTAGGAATTCCGCGTCGTCGCGCACATCCCAGCTTCCTGGGGTCTTAGACTCGACCACGTGGACGCGAGAGCGGTGCGGCTGCGCGTGCTCGGCGAGATCCGGCGCAGGGTCGGCTTCGACGCCTACGCCTGGCCGCTGACCGACCCGGAGACCGCGGTCGGCACCGCCCCGCTCGCCGACGTCCCATGCCTGCCGGAGCTGCCCCGCCTGATCCGGCTCAAGTACCTCACCCCGGTCAACCGCTGGACGGCCCTGCGCCCCGGCGCCGTCGCGACCCTGCACACCGCGACCGGCGGCAACCCCGCCCGCAGCCTGCTCTGGCGCGAGATGCTCAACCGGCACGGCGTCGCCGACGTCGCGTCGGTGGTGTTCGCGGACCGGTTCGGAGTCTGGGCGTTCCTCGACCTGTGGCGGTCCCGGCCCTTCACCGACGCCGAGACCCGGACGCTGACCCGGATCCTCGAGCCGGTCACCGCCGAGCTGCGCCGGGCGCAGGCGGAGACCTTCGTCGCGCGCGATGGCCTCCCCGCCCGGTCCGGGCCGGTCGTGCTGCTGCTGTCGCCGGACCTCGACGTCCTCGGCCACACCCCGGACACCGCCGAGTACCTGCGCGTCCTCGTCCCGCCCGGCGACGGGCAGGCGCCGGTCCCGGCCGGCGCCTACAACGTCGCCGCCCAGCTCCTCGCGAACGAGGCCGGCGTCGACGGCCACCGCCCGGCGGCCCGGGTGCACCTCGCCGACGGGCGGTGGGTCACGCTGCGCGCCGCGCGGATCGTCCGCGACATCGCCGTCACGATCGAGGAGTCCGCGCCCGCCGAGCGGGTCGGCCTGTTCGGCCGGGCGTTCGGGCTCAGCACCCGCGAGCGGGAACTGCTCGAACACCTCGCCCACGGCAGCGACACGCGGGACCTCGCCCGCCGGATGTTCCTGTCCGAGCACACCGTCCAGGACCACCTGAAGTCGATCTTCGGCAAGACCTCGGTGCGCAACCGGCGGACCCTGCTGGCCCGGGCACTGGGCGGCTGATCGAAAAGCCGCGAAACCGTCGGTCATCGGTGGTATGAAGGCGAAGTGACCGACGATGCCTTCGCCGACCTCGACGCCTACGTCCGCCTCCCGCGGCTGTCGGGGCTGGTGCTCTCCCCGGACGGCCGCCGACTCGTCGTCGGCGTGGCGACGCCCGACCTGAAGAAGAACCGCTACACCACGGCGCTGTGGGAAGTGGACCCCGACGGCGAGCGCCCGGCGCGGCGGCTGACCCGCAGCGCCGAAGGCGAGTCCGGCGCCGCCTTCACCCCGTCCGGCGACCTGCTGTTCGTCTCGGCCCGGCCCGACTCCGCGGCCGAGGGCGAGGACGGCCCCAAGAGCGCGCTGTGGCTGCAGCCCGCGTCCGGCGGGGACGCCCGCGTGATCGCGGCGCCGGCCGGCGGTGTGCGCGGGGTCGCGGTGGCCGCGGAGGCCGGCACGGTGCTGGCCGGGGCGCCGATGATGCCCTCGGCCACGAGCGCCGACCACGACGCCGAGATCCGCAAGGCCCGCAAGGACGCCGGGGTGTCGGCGATCCTGCACGAGGAGTACCCCATCCGCTTCTGGGACCACGACCTCGGCCCCGACCGCACCCGGCTGGTCGTCGCCGACGGGGTGCCTGCGGGGGAGGAGCGGCTGGACCTTCGTGACCTCACCGGGCACGCGGGGCGTGCGCTGACCGACGAGGCCGCTTGGGACGTCTCGCCGGACGGGCGCACCGTCGTCACCACCTGGACGGTTCCCGAAGCGGGCGGCTCGCAGCGGCCCACCGTCGTCGCGATCGACGTCGCCACCGGTGAGCGCCGCGTGCTGGCCGACGACCCGGATCACGAGTACGAATCGCCACGGATCTCGCCGGACGGCACACAGGTCGCGGTCGCCGTCTACCGGCGCTCGACCCCGCACGAACCGGGCGACTACTGGCTCGCGCTCGTCCCGCTCGCCGGCGGCGAACTCCGGCCGCTGACCCAGAGCTGGGACCGCTGGCCGCACTCGCCGCGGTGGCTGCCGGACGGTTCGGCGCTCGTCGTCGGCGCCGACGACCAGGGCCGGGCGCCGCTGTGGAAGGTCGACGCCGCAACCGGCGACGTCACCCGGCTGACCGCCGACGACGGCGCCTACAGCGAGCCGCGGATCTCCCCGGACGGGCAGTGGGTGTACGCGCTGCGTTCGGCCGTCGACCACCCGCCCGCCCCGGTGCGGATCGCCCTCGACGGCGGCGCCATCGAGCCGCTGCCCGGGCCCGCCGAGGCGCTCGGCCTCGACGCCGAGATCCCCGGACGGCTCGACGAGGTCACCGCCACCGCCGAGGACGGCACGCCGCTGCGGGCGTGGCTCGCGCTCCCGCGGGACGCCGGCCCCGGCTCGCCCGCGCCGCTGCTGCTGTGGATCCACGGCGGGCCGCTCGGCTCGTGGAACGCCTGGCAGTGGCGGTGGAACCCGTGGCTCGCCGTGGCGCAGGGCTACGCCGTCCTGCTGCCCGACCCGGCGATCTCCACCGGTTACGGGTACGACTTCATCAAGCGCGGCTGGGGCGCGTGGGGCGCGGCGCCGTTCACCGACCTGATGGCGCTCACCGACGCCGCGGAGCAGCACGCGGGGGTCGACGAGACCCGCACGGCGGCGATGGGCGGGTCGTTCGGCGGTTACATGGCCAACTGGGTCGCCGGGCACACCGACCGGTTCCAGGCGATCGTCACGCACGCCTCGCTGTGGGCGCTGGACCAGTTCGGGCCGACGACCGACGCGACCTACTACTGGCAGCGCGAACTCACCCCGGAGATGGCGGAGGCGAACTCGCCGCACCGCTTCGCCGACGAGATCACCACGCCGATGCTCGTCATCCACGGCGACAAGGACTACCGCGTCCCGATCGGCGAGGGGCTGCGGCTGTGGTGGGACCTGGTGTCCCGCTCGGCCGCCGAGGACGGCTCGACACCGCACAAGTTCCTCTACTTCCCGGACGAGAACCACTGGATCCTGACCCCGCACCACGCGAAGCTCTGGTACGGCACGGTGTTCGCGTTCCTCGCGCAGCACGTGCTGGGCAAGGACTGGGAGCGGCCGGACCTGCTGGGCTGACGGTTAGACGCCGCCGGAGCGGGAAAGTCCTCCCTCGTCATCGTCATCGGCGAGGGAGGACCCGTGTTCCGACACACCAAGTTCCTGCAGTTCGAGGCGAAGCCGGAGCGTCCGGACCCGTATTTCGCGCGCAAGCTGCAGGAGCTGATCGGCGGGGCCTACGGCGAGATGACCGTGACGATGCAGTACCTGTTCCAGGGCTGGAACTGCCGCGTCGAGGGCAAGTACAAGGACCTGATCATGGACACGGCGACCGAGGAGATCGGTCACGTGGAGATGCTGGCCACGATGGTCGCCCGGTTGCTGGAGGGCGCGCCGGCGACCGCGACGGCGGAGGCGGCCAAGGACCCGGTGATGGCGGCGGTGCTGGGCGGGATGGATCCGCAGCAGGCGATTGTGTCGGGTGGCGGGGCGGTTCCCGCGGATGCGAATGGCACGCCGTGGGACGGCAAGTACATCGTGGCTTCGGGGAACCTGCTGGCGGATTTCCGGGCCAACGCGGCGGCCGAGGCGCAGGGGCGGTTGCAGACAGCCCGGTTGTACAACATGACCGACGACCCGGGCGTGAAGGAGATGCTGAAGTTCAACCTGGCCCGGGACACCGTGCACCAGAAGCAGTGGTTGCGCGCCATCGAAGAGCTCCAGGCGGACGGCCTCGAAGCGGACATCGCGCCCAGCGCGCTGCTTGACGAAGAGGACCAGACGCACAACAACACCATCTGGCACCTCTCCGACGGCCCCGACGGCAACAAGGGCGCGTGGGCTGACCGGATCGAGTACCTGATGGAGCCCAAGCCCCTCGGCGGTCCCGGCAGCGCACCGAAACCCGACCCCGCGCTCTACGCCACCTACGCCGCGGACGGCTCGGCGGGCCCGACGGAGCTCGCCGAGGGCGACGTGGAGACCTTCTACGCGGACGGGCGGTGGAAGAACCAGGTGGTCGGCAACAGCCGGGCCTCCAGCACAGGCGACACGAAGGCCGAGGCCCAGGCCGAGGGCCGGGAACTGGCCCGCAAGCGCGGGGTCACTCACGTGGTGCGCCGCAAGGACGGCGAGATCACGGAGCGCCACGACTACGGCCGCTGAGGCGCGGCTTTGTGCCGTGGTGGGGTGGTGGCGCGGCTGCGGTGCTGTGGCGCGGTTTGGCCGGGGGTTGTGCCGTGGTGGGGCGGTGAGGTTGCGGAGTGGCGCGGCTGCGGGTGCTGCGGCGCGGCTTGGCGGGGGTTGTGCCGTGGTGGCGCGGCTGCGGGTGCTGCGGCGCGGCTTGGCCCGCTTGTCGTCAGGGCGCTGCTTGGGTAGCGAGATCGCGGAGTGGCGCGGCTGCTGCTGAAGACCGGTGCCCGCGACAGCGGGCGGGCGCCCGCGTGGTGTCGGGCAATGATTTCTGCCGCGGCTCATAGTGATTCCGCAAACCGTGTAGCCACGGTCGAAGGTAATTCGCGTCAGGACCACTCGGACGAGTGGTGGGAAGAGTGCGTTGCGAGCCTTGAATGGCTAGGTTTCTCGTCTCGTTCGAAGAATCATTTTCCGATGAAGGGGAAACTCAGTGTCGCGCACACTTCGTGCTGGTGTCATCGGTCTCGCGGCTGCCTCGGCGGTTCTGGCCGGGGCGGGCGCCGCCTCCGCGGGCGGGGTCTCCGCTCCGCAGCTCAAGGCCGTCGGCATGACGCTCAACGGCCTCGCGGGCAAGGCCGGCACCCCCGGCGTGCTCGAGCCCGTCACGGGCAAGCAGAGCGCCCTGTCCCCGCTCACCGGCGGCAACCCGCTGCGGCAGCTGACCGGCAAGCTGCCCATCGGCTGACCGTACGGCCGGGCGCGTCACGGGAACGCCGTGGCGCGCCCGGCCGCCTCTGTGCCGCCTGCGGGCTGCCGGGCCGCCGCTTCTGCGCTGCCGCCTGGCCGCCTCTGCGCTCCTGGCTCGCCGCCTCTGCGCTGCCAGGCCGGCCGCCTGGGCGCTACTGAGCCGCCGCTTCTGCGCCGCGGGCCGACCGCCTGAGCGCCGCCCAAGAGGTGCCGGGCCGCCGCTGCTGCATTGCTGGGCCCGCCGCATGAGCGCCGCCACTTCTGTGCCACCGGCCTGCCGCGTCTGTGCCACCGCCTCTGCGCCGCTGCCCGCTGCCGGCCCGCCCCCCAGCGCCGCCGGTCGCCGCGTCTGCGCCGCCGGTCGCCGCGTCTGCGCCGCCCCTCAGCACCGCCGACTCGCTGGCTCGGCGCTGTGGCCGCCCCCTCAGCGCCACCGCCTCCGTGCCACCGGCCCGCCGCCGACCCGCCGACTCGGCGCTGTGGCCGCCGCCTCAGCGCGCCGCTTCCGCGCCGCCGGCCGTTCGCCTGCGCGCTACCTCAGCGGCGCAGCGATTCGAGCAGCTTCCTCGCCACCGCGGCCAGCTTCGTGTTCGTCCGCTGGGACTCCTCGACCAGCCGGGCGAACGCCTCGTCCGCGCTGCACCCGTGTATCGCCATCAGCACGCCCTTCGCCTGGTCGATCTCGGCCCGCGAGGTCAGCGCCGTCTCCAGCTGGGCGATCTTGCGTTGCGTCGCGGCCCAGCGGCGGGCGTTCGTGAACGCCTCGCACGCCGCCGTGGTGAACAGGCGCATCACCTGCTCGTCGTAGTCGTCGAAGGCCTGGGCGGTGAAGCTGTACAAGTCCAGCCCGCCCACGACCTCGTCCTCGCCACCCGGCTCGCCCGGCAGCAGCACCGGCACCGACAGGTACGTGTTGATACCGGCCGCTTTCGCCGAGGCGGTGAACTCCGGCCACTCCTGCTCGTGCTCGCCGACGATCGCGCGCACCGGGTGCCGCTGGGTCGCCGCCTCGACGCACGGGCCGCGGCGCGTCTTGTACTGGCACTCGTCGATCCCGACGATTCCCTCGTCCGTGGCCGCCAGGGTGTACAGGTGACCGTCCTCGGCGATCGCGGTGATCGTCGCGGAGTCGGCGTCCGGCAGCGTCGCCACGGCGCTCTCGGCGATGCCCCGCGCGACCTCCTCCAGCGGCTGGGTGGCCGCCTGACCGCGCAGGTCCTCCAGCGCGGCCGCGACGTAGTCGAGGCGGACCAGCGGATCCGCGCGGCTCTCGGTCATGCGTCGCGAGTACCCGTGGCCGTGGAGCCGTAATCGGGCGCCTTCCGCAGCCAGATGTTCCCGCCCGGGTTGCGCGCCATGTCCGGGACGGCCGCCGTCAGCAGCTCGCGGTGCCGCGCCCACAGGTACTGCTGGAACCAGCGGACCTCGAAGCGCGGGTTGTAGGCCAGGAACGCGCGCAGCAGGTAGACCTCCTGCCAGGCGCGGCCCTCGGTCACCCACTCCAGCGGGTATTCGAACGGGAAGAACACGTCGTGCACGTGGATCCACACCCCGTCGGCTAGGCGGGGCAGCACCTCGAAGAAGAGGTGGTTGACGTCGGAGCCCGCCTTGACCACGTGGGTGGAGTCGATGAACAGCACGTCACCGGCCTCCAGGGCGAGGAACGTCTCCAGCGGCACGTCCTGCACCGGCTGCTCACGGACGGTCACCCGCTGTTCGTCGCCCGGGCGCAGCAGCGACCGCAGCAGCTCCGGGTGGGGTTCGACGAATGTCAGCTCGACCGCGCCGTCCAGCCAGTGCTCGACGGTGTCCAGCGTCATCGCCGACGAGTAGCCGGATCCGATCTCGATCAGCCGCCGCGGGCGCAGGTGACGCAGCATGCCGTGCAGGACCAGCGCGTCCGACCAGGAGTACTCCGGGTTGCCGAAGAAGTAGCGGTACTCCGGCGACCGGTGCTCGGGGAACGGGTGCTCCTTCAGCAGCTCGGTGAGGACGGGCAGCAGCGCGAGCTGGTCGTCCTCGCGCAGGTCGAGGCCGGCGGGATCGGCGGCGGTGTCGAACAGCGCGCCGGCGCGGGCGAGGACCTGCGCGGGGTCCGGCTGCGGCGAGTAGAAGTGCCCCGGCGGCACCCAGGTGCGGTAGGTGGCGGCGAGCTGATCCCGCTCGGCCTCCGCCGCGGCGCACCGGGCGAGGAGGTCCTCGTGCGTCCGCCGCGAGACCGCGTATCGCCTGGCCAGGCTGCGCAACCGGGTACCGATCAAGGACATCGCCGCAGTTTAGACTTCCGCGGCGCCTACCCTGGTGGGGGTGTTCGTGAAGATCTGCGGCCTGCGCACCGAGGCCGACGTCGACTGCGCGGTGACCGCCGGGGCCGACGCCGTCGGGTTCGTCCTGACGCCGAGCCCTCGGCAGGTGACCGTGGAGGAGGCCACCCGCCTGGTGGCCGCCGTGCCCCCGGAGGTCCTCAGCGTGGGGGTGTTCCTGGGGATGCCGGTCGCCGACGTCCGGGACATCGCTGTCAAGACCGGGCTGGGCGCGGTCCAGCTGCACGGCGACGGCTACACGGCCGGCGACTTCGCCGAGCTCGCCGGCCTGGGGGTGCGGCTGGTGCGTGCCACCTCCACCGCTGGTGAGCGAGTCGAGGTCGGCGCGTTCGGCGAGGAGATGCTCATCCTCGACTCGCCGCGGGCCGGGTCGGGTGAGCAGTGGGGCTGGTCGGCGCTGCGCGGCCAGACCGGGCGGTGGCTGCTGGCGGGCGGACTGCGGCCGGGCAACGTGGGGGAGGCGATCGAGACCGTGCGGCCGTGGGGCGTCGACGTCTCCAGCGGGGTGGAGTCCACCCGCGGCACGAAGGACCATGGGCTGATCCGGGAATTCCTCGCCGCCGCGCGTCCCTGATCGCGGGTCCCGTTCGTCGGTGTGGTGAGAACAGGACCGGCGAGGAGGACTGCGATGCAGTACATGCTGTTGATCTGCGGGGGCCCCGAGGCCGCCGAGCACGCCGAGGACGGCTGCGGCGGCTGGAGCGAGGAGATGGCCGGGCGGGGCGTCCTGCGTGGCGGGGCCGGGCTGCGGCCGCCGCACGAGGCGACCACGGTGCGGGTGCGGTCGGACGAGGTGTTGCTGTCCGACGGTCCGTTCGCCGAGACGCGTGAGCAGGTCGGCGGGTTCTGCCTCATCGAGTGCGCCGACCTGGACGAGGCGGTCGAGATCGCGTCGAAGCACCCGGCCGCCACTTACGGGTCGATCGAGGTCCGCCCGATCTGGCAGCCATGACCGACGTCCACACCGCCCTCGTCCGCGCGTTTCGCGACGAGTGGGGGCAGGTGGTCGCGACCCTGATCCGGCTCACCGGCGACTGGGACCTCGCCGAGGAGTGCGCGCAGGACGCGTTCACCCAGGCAGTCGGGGCGTGGGCCCGGGACGGCGTGCCGCGCCGGCCCGGGGCCTGGCTCACCACCGCCGCCCGCAACCGCGCTCTCGACCGGCTGCGCCGGGACGCGGTGGGGGCGGCCAAGCTGCGGGAGGTCGCGGCGATGCCCGAACCCGAACCGTTCGAAGACGACAGCGGCGTGCCCGACGACCGGTTGCGCCTGATGTTCACCTGCTGCCACCCCGCGCTGTCCTTGGACGCGCAGGTGGCACTGACCCTGCGCACGCTCGCGGGGCTGACGCCGGCCGAGATCGCACGGGCGCTGCTGGTCGCCGAGCCCGCGTTGCGGAAACGGCTGGTGCGGGCGAAGCAGAAGATCCGGCACGCCGGCATCCCGTACCGGGTGCCGCCGGCGCATCTGCTGCCCGAGCGGACGCCTGCGGTGCTGGCGGTCCTGTACCTGCTGTTCAACGAGGGCTACTCGGCGACGGCGGGTGCGGACCTGCTGCGCCGCGAGCTCTCCGCGGAGGCGATCCGGCTGGCGCGCGTGCTGCACGAGCTGATGCCGGACGAGCCGGAGGCCACCGGGCTGCTCGCGCTCCTGCTGCTGCAGGACTCGCGGCGGGACGCGCGGGTGGACGAGCGCGGGGACCTGGTGCTGCTGACCGACCAGGACCGCGACCGGTGGGACCACGCCCAGATCGCCGAGGGGGTGGCGCTGCTGGAGGGCGCCCTGCGGCGCGGGGCGCCCGGGCCGTACCAGGTGCAGGCGGCGATCGCGGCGTGCCACGGCAAGGCGGCGCGGGCCGAGGACACGGACTGGCCGCAGATCGCCGCGCTGTACGGCGAGCTGGCGGCGATGACCCGGTCGCCGGTGGTGAAGCTGAACCGGGCCGTGGCGGTGGGGATGGCCGAGGGGCCGGCGGAGGGGTTGCGACTGCTGTCCGATGTGGACCTGCCGGGGTATCACCTGCTGCCGGCCACGCGTGCGGAGTTTCTCCGTCGCCTGGGCCGGCGTGCCGAGGCGGCGGCGGAGTACCGGGAGGCGCTGCGGCTGGTCACGACGGATGCGGAGCGGCGCTTCCTGACGCGGCGGCTGGCGGAGGTGGGGTAGTAGGAGGGGTGGCTGGTGGCTGCAGGCACCCCTCACGGGTGGAGGTGCGGCTCGGTTTGGGTGGCGGTGGCCTTGCGCAGGTGGCGGCTCGTGCTGCTCGAGGAGACGGCCGGTGCGGTGCTGGGTGGAGGTGGGGTAGCTGGATGCTGCCGTGCGATTGGGCAGTGGTGGCGTGGCGGCGGGCGGCTGTGCCCGGTGGTGGGCGGAGGTGCGGCGTGGCTGCGCGCCGTGGCCCCAGGGGTGTGCGGCCCGGGGAGTGCGAGGCGGCCGGTGCGCCCCCGGAAGGCACCGGCCGCCCCGGGGTCAGCTGCTGACCCGCACCCGCCGCGTGGGGGACGGCGCGCCGCCCGCCGCGGCGGTGTACAGCCACGCGAACAGGACCCACATGCCGCCGAACACCAGGCCCACCACCACGTACGCCACGGTCCACAGCACCAGCGGCGTGTCCGTCTTGCGTTCGCGCTGCAGGAACTCGATCTCCGACATGAAGGGGCGCGGCCCGGACGTCGCGGAGATCTCCGCGGCGTTCGCGGCCGGGTCGGCGGGCGCGTAGATCGGCGCCAGCGCCATCACCCGCGAGCCGTAGTGCACGCGGATTCCGGTCTTCCACTGCCCGAACACCGGCAGCGGCTGCGTCGTGCGGTACGTGCCCTCCGCCGTCCGCTCCAGCGGCGCGCTGTAGAAGTCCCCGCCCTGCCACGAGAAACCGTTGAGCCACACCGGATCCGACACCAGGTCCGCCCGGTTGATCGTCACCGTCGCGGTCACCCACCTCGGCTGCCCGCCGCCGTGCGGGTTCGAGATCGGCAGGCTCTCCGCGGTGTCGGTGAGCTGGATGTTCGCCACCAGGCCCGCGGGCGGATCGGCGGGCGGGATCACCGCCGCCGACAAGCCGACCGCCAGCAGCGCGCCGACGAGCCCGCCCAGGTGCCGCGTCCGGAACCGCACCGCGGGCTCGCCCGACGGCGCCGGGTCCGACGGGCGCCGCGCGGCCACCGCCTCGACCCGCTGGTACTGCCACACCCCGATCAGCGCGCCGGCCACCGACGCCGCCGCGCCCCACAGCACGAAGGTGTCCATGTGGGACAGTGGCCACGGGTCCGGCATCAGCCACTGCGAGAACGCCCACTCGCCGAACATCCCGAACACCCCGCTGGCCAGCCCGGCCACCACGGCGAACGCGTACCCCTGCCGCCCGCGCAGCAGGACCGCCACCACCTCGATCACCACGGCCTCGGCGGCGTACGGCAGCAGCAGTGCCACGTGCAGGTCGTTGACCAGCGGCAGCACCGCGAACACCGCCCTGGTCACCAGCACCACGGCCACCACGAGCAGCGCCCCGCCCGGCCCGCCGGCCAGGCGCCCGTAGACCAGCGTCCAGCTGCCGATCAGCCCGACCAGCACCACCTGGGCGAGCATCGGGAACTGCGGCACCCCGAGGTCGAACTCCATCAGGAACGCCGACGCGCCCATCAGCCAGGCGCCCGCGAGCAGCGGCCCGAGCAGGCGCACCACCGGCCCGGTCGCGCCGACCTGCCGCGCCTCGCCGAGCAGCAGCTGCAGGCCGATCACCACACCGACCCCGCCGCCGATCATCAGCACGTGCGTCGGCCCCCACTCGGTGACGTCCTGGCCGAACAGCCGGTGCCACACGTCGTCCAGCGGGAACCCGGCGATGCCGACCAGGCCGGTCGCCATCATCTGGATGCTGCCCATCGGCGCGCGCCAGTGCGGCCCGATCGGGAACGTGCGCACCGGCAGCTTCCCCTTCGCCAGCGCGGCGCTGAGCACCCCGCTGGCGAAGATGCCCATCAGTCCGAAGTAGATCGGGTAGTGCGACGGGTTGGCCAGCGGCCCCTCGTCGCGGCCGAGTTCCATGTGGATCGGCACGTCCCAGTACACGCCGATCAACGCGGCCATCCCGGACAGGAACGCGACGAACATCGGCAGCGCGGCCCACCGGGGAAGCCCGCTCAGCCCGGCCGACCAGTCCGCCAGCCTGCCGACCAGCGTGGTGCGCCCGGCGCGCTCCCGGATGACGAACACGGCGAGCGGCAGGAAGATCACGAAGAACATCAGGCCCGCGATGACGATCTGGCCGAGCGCGGCCCCGCCCGCCGGCGGGCTGGACTCCTGGGCGACGAGCACGGTGGACCTTCCTCGATGAAGCCGGGCATGCGTGCTACCCGAAGTAACTGTTACCGTTGGTCACATACTTTACGGGCTCCCGGACGCAACGGGCAAGCCGGGCGGAGGAAGGACGGGGAATGCGCAGGTTCGTCGTGGCGGTGCTGGCGACGTTGCTGGTGACCACCGGGTGCGGGAGCACGGCGCCGCAGCAGCAGCCGGACGCCGCGCCGGAGGTGGCGGTGTTCACCGTGACCGGCGGGAAGCGGACGGCCGGGCCGGACCGGGTCGAGGTCGCGGCGGGCCGGACCGTGACCATCCAGGTCACCACCGACGCCCCTGACGAGCTGCACGTGCACGGCTACGACCGCAAGGCGGACGTGGTGGCCGGGCAGCCCGCCTCCGTCACGTTCACCGCGGACGTCCCCGGGGTGTTCGAGGTCGAGCTGCACCACAGCGGGGCCGCGCTCACCGAGCTCCGGGTCACGGCGTGATCCTCGCCCACGGTCTCGGCGGGCGCTCCGACCTGCCGGTCCCGCTGTGGCTCGCGCTTTACGCCGGCGCGGCCGCGGTGCTGGTGTCGTTCTTCGCGCTCACCGCGCTGTGGAAGCGGCCGAAGCTGCGTGGCGCGGAAGCCGGGCGCGCGTGGCCGCGGGCGCTCGAGCGGATCGCCGACGCTCGCGCCACGCGGATCGCGCTGCGCCTGCTCGGGCTGGCGCTGTTCGCGGTGTTCCTGGTGTTCGCCTGGACCGGCGCGGACGACTCGGCGAAGAACCCGGCGGGCGCCTGGTTCTACGTGTGGTTCTGGGTCGGGCTCGTGCCTCTTTCCGTGCTGTGCGGACCGGTCTGGCGGCTGGTCAATCCACTGCGGACACTCACCGCGATCTTCCCCGGCCGTCTGCCCTTGCCGCGCTGGGGGTTCGTCCCGGCCGTCGCGGGCCTGGTCGCCTTCCTGTGGCTGGAACTGGTGTACCCGCACTCCGATTCGCCGCGGGCGATCGCGGTGTTCGTCACCGCCTACGCGGGGGTGCACGTCGTCGCGGGTGCGGTGTTCGGGCCGCGCTGGTTCGACCGCGGCGACGGGTTCGAGGTCTACTCGGTGCTGATCGCCGCGCTGTCGCCGTGGGGCCGCCGCGCGGACGGCCGCCTGGTGCTGCGCAACCCGCTGGACGGCCTGCGCACGCTCGAACGCGAGCGCGGCCTGACCCCGTTCGTGCTGGTCGTGCTGGGCTCCACGGCGTTCGACGGGCTGACCCGGCTGCCGGTCTGGGGCGATCTGACCCGCGACGGCGACCGCGTCCTCCTCGGCACCGCGGGGCTCGCGGCGTCGATCGGGCTCACCGCGCTGGCCTACGCCGGCGCGATCCGCCTGACCCGGCCGTACCTGCGGCGTTCGGTCACCGGCCCCTACGACGCCTTCGCGCCGTCGCTGGTGCCGATCATGGCCGGGTACACCGTCGCGCACTACTTCTCGTTCGCCGTGTTCGAGGGGCAGCGCGGGTTCGGCGGCGGCGTGGACTACACGGTGGTCTCCCCGGCGGCGATCGCGTTCACCCAGATAGCCGGGATCGTGGCCGGGCACGTCCTCGCGGTCGCCTCGGCGCACGACCGCGCGCTCGGCGTGCTGCGGGACGGTTATGCGAAGGTGGGGCAGTACCCCATGCTCGCCGTGATGGTCTGCTACACCGCGGTCGGCATCGCACTGGTCTCGGGAGCGTGAATGCGTGAGCGGATGATCCTGGCCCACCAGGGCGGGTGGGACGAGACCCTGATCATCGTCGGGCCCATCGCGATCATCGTGGTGCTCATCGTGGTCGCCCGCCGCCAGGCCCCTCCACCGGAGGAGCCCGACGAGGACGACGCGCCGTCAGCGGAGCAGACGGGCGATGAGGCCGGTGACGACGAGCCAGAAGACCGCCGCCAGACCGTAGTTGACCAGCACGTTGAGCTGCCCGTTCGCGATGGGGAAGAGCCCGGGGAAGAACAGCGCCAGCGGCTGGGCGATCGAATCGATGAAACGGTAGAAGGCGTTCGCCGTGTTGGCGCCCGCCAGGACCAGGACGATGTAGATCGCCTCGACGAGCGCGAACAGCGCCCCGATCCCGGTGACCACTCGCACGGCGGTGCCGCGTCCACGGTAGATTCCCGTTCTGGCCATGCGAAGGAGTAGCCCCCTCCGTGAATTTCAAACCCGATCGGGTGATGCGGGTCAGCGCCTCTCGTTCGGAATGAAGATCCACAGACCCAGGTAGATCAGGAACTGCGGGCCGGGGAGCAGGCAGGACAGCACGAACAGCAGGCGCATCGTGCGGGGTTTCCAGCCGAGGCGGTGGGCCAGGCCGGCGCACACCCCGGCGATCACCCGGTTGTCGCGGGACCTCGTCAGTCGCATCGTTGTCGTCGTCATGCCACCACGATGCCCGTGCCCGCGGCCGCGCGCATCGGTGGAAACCCCCGAATCATCCCGGGGGTCAGCCCCAGTGCGCCGTCCGGGCGAAGTCCGCGAAGTCGCGGGGCGGACGGCCCAGCACTTGCTGCACGCCGTCGGTCACGGATTCGTTGCGGCCGTCCAGCACCTCGGCCAGCAGCTCGCTCAACGGCCCCGCGAACTCCGGCTCCACACCGGCCGCGACGAGGCCGGCCGCGAACTCCGCGGCGCTCACCGGCACGTACCGCACCGCACGGCCGAGCGCCGCCGAGATCTCCGCGGCGGCCTCGGCGAACGTGAGCAGCCTCGGCCCGGTGATCTCGTGCACCAGCCCCGCGTGCCCGTCCTCGGTGAGCGCCTTCGTCGCCACGTCCGCGATGTCGTCGGCGTCGATGAACGGCTCCGACACCTCCCCCGCCGGGAACGCGAACTCGCCGGCCACCACCGACTCGGCGAGGAAGTCCTCGCTGAAGTTCTGCGCGAAGAAGCTCGCCCGCACGACCGTCCACTCCGGACCCGCATCCTGGATCGCCTCCTCGCTGCGCCGCGCGCCGTCCTCGCCGCGGCCGGTCAGCAGCACCAACCGCCGCACGCCCTGCTCGCCGGCCTGGCGGGCCAGCGCGCCGATCTTCGGCGCCGCGTCGGGGAAACCGGCGTCCGGCGCGTAGGTCACGTACGCCGTCGTGACGTCCTTCAGCGCCGGTTCCCACGTGCCCGGCTCGTCCCAGTCGAAGCCGGTGGACCGCGCCGCGATCCGCACCTGCTCGCCGCGCGCCCGCAACCGGTCCGCGACCCGTCGTCCCGTCTTGCCCGTTCCGCCGATCACCAGGAAATTCGTCATGCCCCAAGGAAACCCGGCCGGCAGACGGGCGGACCATGCTGAGCGCGCTCGTCCGCATGCGCGTTCGTCTACGCTGGGCCCGTGGACGAGCTGGCAGGCCTCCTGGACGGGCCCCGCGCCCGCGGCGCCTTCCTCCTCCGCGCCCAGCTGGCGCCGCCGTGGTCGATGCGGATCCAGGACGAGGCGCCGCTGACGCTCGTCGCCGTCCTGCGCGGCAGCGCGTGGGTGTGCTTCGACGACGGCTCCACGCGCAAGCTCACCGCCGGTGACGTGGCGGTGCTGCGCGGCCCCGACCCCTACACCTTCTGCGACCACCCGGACACCACGCCGCAGGTCGTCGTCGGCCCCGAGCAGGTCTGCACCACCCCGGCCGGGCAGGAGGTCGTGATGACCGGCCTCGGCCTGCGCACCTGGGGCAACGACCCGCACGGCCCGACCACGCTGCTCGTCGGCACCTACCAGCTCCGCGGCGAGGTCAGCCGCCGCCTGCTCGGCGCGCTGCCCGTCCTGGTCGTCGTGGCCGTGCCGGACTCACCGGTGATGACCCTGCTCGGCGCCGAGATCTCGCGTGACGAGCCGGGCCAGGAGGCCGTCCTCGACCGGTTGCTCGACCTGCTGCTCATCGACGTGCTGCGGAAGTGGTTCGCCGGCCCCGAATCCGGCCCGTGGTACCGCGCCTACGCCGATCCGGTCGTCGGCCGGGCGCTGCGCCTGCTGCAGCACCGCCCGGAACACCCGTGGACCGTCGCCACGCTCGCCGCCGCCACCGGCGTGTCCCGCGCCGCGCTGGCCCGCCGGTTCACCGAACTGGTCGGCGAACCGCCGATGGCCTATCTCACCGGCTGGCGGCTCGCGCTCGCCGCGGACCTGCTGCGGGACCCGGACACCACCCTCGCTGCCGTCGCCCGCCGCGTCGGCTACTCCAGCCCGTTCGCGCTCAGCGCCGCGTTCAAACGAGCTCACGGGGTGAGCCCGCAGCGGCACCGGCAGGGAGCGGCTGCTCGTCCGGGGTGACGTCCTCCCCGGCAGGCTCCGGCGGCGCCTGCGCCATCAGCACGGCGCAGACCGGCACCGCCAGCGCGATCGCGGCCAGCACGAACACCGGGAACAGGAACGAGAACACCTCGGCGCCGGACGGGTCGGGCGCGCTGACGTCGAGGCGCACCCGGACCGCCGCCATGCCGGTGTAGTGCATGCCGGTGACCGCCGCGCCCATGACGAGACCGGCGAGCAGCCGCCACTGCAGCTTGTCCAGCGCGGCGGTGAACCACAGCGCCGCCGTCGCCGCGACCACCGCGATCACGATCGACAGCGCGACCAGGCCGCCCTGGTAGCCGATGGTGCCCTTGATCTGCACCGCCCACATGCCGGTGTAGTGCATGAGGTTCACCGCGAGCCCGGTGATCAGCCCGGCCGCGAGCAGCCGCCACCACCGGAACCGCTCCCGCACCCCGAAGACCAGCAGCCCGGCGAACACCGACACGACGGCGAGCACCGCGGACAGGATCGTGCGCGGGATGTCGTAGCGCACCGGCATCCCGGGCGTGGCGAACCCGAGCATCGCGACGAAGTGCATGACCCAGATGCCGACACCGCCGATCGACACGGCGGCCAGCACCAGCCACGCGATGCGCGCCCGCGGGCTGACCGCGGTGCGGGCCTGCAGCGTGCAGGCCAGGCCGAGCGCGCAGCCCGCCACCGACGTCAAATACGCCAGCACCATCACCCAGGCGCCCATTTCGAAGTGGTGAACGTGATCCATCGCCAAGCTCCTCGTCTACCGGCGGCGCAGCCGGGCCCGCATCTGCGCCATCGCGTGCTCGCTGGTGGTGATCAGGGTCTGCTTCGTCGAGTCGGCGGACCGGGCGTCGCAGGTGATGACCGGGACCTCGGGCGCGACGGAAAGCGCTTCCCGCACCGCGTCGACCGAGTGCCGCCGCGCGCCGGGGAACTGGTTGAGCGCCACCACGAACGGCAGGCGGCGGGTCTCGAAGAAGTCGATCGCGGGGAAGCAGTCCGCCAGGCGCCGCGTGTCCACCAGCACCACCGCGCCGATCGCGCCGCGCACCAGGTCGTCCCACATGAACCAGAACCGGTGCTGGCCCGGCGTGCCGAACAGGTACAGCACCAGGTCGTGCGCGAGCGTGATGCGGCCGAAGTCCATGGCCACCGTCGTCGCCGCCTTGCCGGGGATCGCGCCGACCTCGTCGACGCCGACCGACGCCTCGGTCATCGCCGCTTCCGTCCGCAGCGGGATGATCTCCGAGATCGACCCGAAGAACGTCGTCTTGCCGACACCGAACCCGCCGGCCACCACGATCTTGGCCGAGGTGATGCGGTTCAGCGTCTCAGAGCGTGCGTAGTCCACTCAGGACCCTTTCCAGGAGGTCGTGGCGTTCGTCCCACGTGGCGTTGTCGCCGAGGGTGTCCCGCACGGTCACCAGCCCGGCGCCGAGCAGGTCGCTCACGATCACCTTCGCCACACCGAGCGGGATGTTCAGGTGCGCCGCGATCTCGGCGACCGAGCGGGGCCGCAGGCACAGCTGCGTCACCACCGACGGCGCGCTCGCGCGGTTGTAGGGCAGGGTCTGGCCTTCGGTCGTGGTCTGGACCAGCGCTTCGATGGCCAGCTCGACCGCGGGCTGCGTGCGGCCCTCGGTCCAGGCGTACGGGCGAGCCAGGGACGGCGAGCGGGAGTTCGGCCTGCGGTCCCCGAAGCTGTCGGGCTCACTCACGGCCTTGCCCGGTACGCGACTTGGCGCGCCGGCGTCTCGACCATGCGGCCGACGCGGTCGACCAGGAGCGTCATCTCGTACCCGACCAGCCCGATGTCGCAACCCGGGCTCGCGAGCACGACGAGGTTCGACCCGTCCCCGACGCTCATCAGCAGCAGGAACCCGTCCTCCATCTCGATCACCGACTGCACGACGCGGCCCGCGGTGAACAGCTCCGCCGTGCCGACGGCGAGGCTCGCGAGCCCGGACGCGATCGCCGAGAGCTGGTCCGCCCGGTCCTTGGGCAGGCTCTCGTTCGCCGCCACCAGCAGGCCGTCCGCGGACACCAGCGCGGCGTGCGCGACCCCGGCCACCTCCTGGGTGAACGCCGACACGAGCCAGCCCGGGCCGTGCTCTTCGGTCATCGTGGTTCCGCCTTCCCCTGTGGTGCCTGCCCGTTCCCGTTCCCCGTGCGGGCGCGAGCGGCGCGCATTCCGTTGTAGTGCCTGGCCAGGTTGTTCCGGACCGCGTTCGGGTCGCGGAAACCGGCCGGATCGGGTGCCGCGGCCTGCCGCGGCATGGCCGCGCCTGGCGCGAGCTGCGCACCGGGACGGCGCGTCGGCAGCCCGGCGCTGGTGACCTGAGCCGCGACCGGCTGCTCGGTCGCGATCTCCGCGGCGCGCCAGCTCTCGTCTGCCGGGCTGCTGAAGTCCGGCCCCGGCTGCTCGGCGAACCACCCGGACACCACTCCGTCGAAGATCGGGGTGCGCACCGGCGTGGCGACGGGGCGGGCCTGCGCGGGCACCGGCTCGCGGCGCACGGGCGCCGGGTCGGGCGCGGCGAGGCCGTCGGCGAGGACCAGTGCGCCCGGGACGTGCACGCTGGCCGTGATGCCGCCGTGCTTCGCGCCCGGGTGCGTCGGCCGCAGGCGCACCGTGACCCCGAGCGGGGCGGCCAGCCGCCCCACCACGAACAGGCCCATCCGCCGGGTGGTCTCCGGGCTGACCGTGTCGCCGGAGGCCAGCCGCTGGTTGGCCGAGGCCAGGTCGTCCGGCTGCATGCCCAGTCCGCTGTCGACCACCTCGACGAGCAGCCCGCCGTCGGCGCCGCGGTCGGCGGTGAGCAGCACCTTGTGCTCGGGCGGGGAGAACCGGATCGCGTTCTCCAGCAGCTCGGCGAGGATGTGCACGACGTCGCTGGCGGCGTGCGAGCGCAGCGCGCCGTTGGGGGCGTTGACGATGGTGACCCGCCGGTAGTCCTTCACCTCGGAGGTCGCGGCGCGCAGCAGCTCGGCGGTGGAGACCGGGCCGTGGTCCCGCCGCGCCGGGCTGCCGCCCGCGAGGACCTGGAGGTTCTCGCCGTTGCGGCGCAGCCGCGTCGCCATGTGGTCGAGGCGGAACAGCTCCTCCAGGCGCTGCGGGTTGCGCTCGTCGGCTTCCAGGTCCTCGATGAGGGTGAGCTGCTGCTCGACCAGCGACTGGTTGCGGCGGGCCAGCGTCATGAACATCTCGCTGACCTGGCGGCGCAGCTCGGCCTGGTCGGCGGCCAGGCGCACGGCCTGCCGGTGCATGTCGCCGAAGGCCTGCGCCAGCTGCCCGATCTCCTCGTCCCCGTCCACCGGGACCGGCTCGATCGACTCCCAGGACACCGATTCGCCTGCCCGGACCTTCTCGATCGTCTCCGGCAGCTCGCGGCGCGCGGCGGTCAGCGCGGCCGCGTGCAGGCGGCGCACCGGCGTCACCAGCGAGCGTGCGACGAGCAACGCGATGGCCAGCGCCCCCAGCAGCGCGCCCAGCACGAGCGCGGTGTCACGCAGGGCGCTGGAGCGGGCCTCGTTGGTGCGCTCGCCGACCGTGGCCGCCAGGTCGCGCACCTGTCCCGCCAGCAGGTCGGACAGCGCCGCCGATTCGGTCGACAGCGCGGTGAGCAGGCCGGGCAGCCTGCTCCCGTCGCCGGTCGTGAGCGCGTCCAGCAGGACGGCCTGGCGGTTGCTGTTGCTGCCCGTGATGGACCGGAACCGCCCGATCACCTCCTGCGGCAGGCCGCGCTCGACCTGGCTCGCCAGCACGCCCTCCTCGGCCGCCGCGCGGGCGGCGGCGGCCAGCAGGGTGTCGTTGACCGGGCCGGTGACCGACGCGCGGATCAGCGCCTCCTCGACCGCGCGGGTGGTGCGCAGCTGCATCAGCGCGCCCGCGGTCGCCGCCGTGGTGTCCATCGCGGAGCTGCCCGCGGCGGCGATGGACTCCGGCAGGATCCGGCTCAGGTCCACCGCGACGTCGTGGTAGCCGGCGGTCATCGCCACCGTGGCCGAACCCGTCGCGGCGCCTGCCATCCGCAGCCCGGCCAGCCGCCCGACCGCGGTGTCCAGCGTCCGCGCGGTGTCCGCGGGCAGCTCCGCGAACTCGGCCTGCTTCTGCACGGCGGCGGTCTTCGCGTCGACGGTGGAGATCTGCCTGCCCAGCTCGCTGCTGCCGGGCGAGGCGACGGCCAGCACCATCTCGTCCTCGACGAGCGCGGTGAGGTCCAGGGTCGACTGCAGCGCGGGCAGCTGGTCGCGCACCGCGCTGAGCTTGCTCGCCTCGGCGAGCTCGGCCCGCACCCGCGCCCCGGCCAGCGCCAGCGCGACCACGACCGGCAGCAGCAACACGACCGAGATCTTCGTGCGCAGGCTCCAGCCGCGCGGATGCCATGCCCCAGGGCCGGAGCCCGCAGTATCCATTTCTCCCAGCCCGCCCGATTCGTGTCCATGCCCCGTTCCGCGCGGGATCGCGGCGAAAGCGGAACGCGGTGATTGGCTTCCCCAGGTGATCGGTGTCAGGAGAAAACCGCAGCCGGGCGACCTTGTCAACCCTGCGCGTCACACCTGGTGAACGATGTTCGGCCAAATGTCGCAATGGCCCCTCTGTGGTGGTCCGCGGGCTGTTCCCGAACGGTCACCGAGAGTTCTCCGGTTAATGGCGGGTGAATGGTCAATGGGGCACCGTGGGTAAAACGACCGGCATTGCCGGGTGAAAACCGAATTGCGGTATTGGTCGGTGAGACATTTTCCGGCGGCGCCGAATCCACATGCGATCGCCGGTTCCGCACCGTCTAGGCTGCACCGGTGACGACGAAACCGGTGGCCACCCGACCGTGACGCGCCTGCTCCTGCTCCTCGCCGTCGTCCTGGCCGCCTGCGCGGCGCCCGCGCCCGCCCCGCCGGACGTCGTGTCCCTCGCCGCCGGACAGGTCCGCGGCACGGTGACCGACGGACACCGGCTGTTCCAAGGCATCCCGTACGCCACCGCGGCGCGCTGGCAGCCGCCCGCGCCCGGTCCGGTGTGGACGGGCGTGCGGGACGCCACCGCGCCCGGCGCGCGCTGCCCCCAGCCGGGTGAGGCGGGCAGCGAGGACTGCCTGTTCCTGAACGTGACCACCCCCGCGGGTGAGCCCGGCCGGCTGCCGGTGCTGGTCTGGATCCACGGCGGCGCGTTCGTCGGTGGCAACGGCGACTCCTACGACGCGCGGGACCTGGCCGCGCGCGGGCTGGTGGTCGTCACCGTCAACTACCGGCTCGGCGCGCTCGGCTGGCTCGCGCACCCGGCGCTCGCGCACGACGGCGGCACCGGCAACTTCGGCCTGCTCGACCAGCAGGCGGCGCTGCGGTGGGTGCGGGACAACATCGCCGCGTTCGGCGGCGACCCGGCGCGGGTCACCCTCGCCGGCGAGTCCGCGGGGGCGATGTCGGTGTGCGACCACCTGGTCTCGCCGGGCTCGGCCGGGCTCTTCCACGCCGCGATCGTCCAAAGCGGACCGTGCCAGGCGCATTCCCCGGCCGCGGCGGCGGAAGCGGCGAGCGTCGAGTACGCGGCGAAGCTCGGCTGCAGTGATCCGGCCAGCGTCGCCGCGTGCCTGCGTGCCCTGCCGCCGTCCCGGCTGCTCACCCCGCCGCGCTACTACGACCTCGCCGGTGTCCCGGTCGCGGGCCCGGTGACCGGCGGCGGCGCGCTGCCCGTCAACCCGGTCGACGCGATGCGCGACGGCGACGCGGCCAGGGTGCCGGTGCTCGTCGGCGTGACGCGGGACGAGTTCACCCTGTTCCTGGCGCAGCAGTACGCGGCGACCGGGAAGACGGTCACCGCCGACGGCTACCCGGCCGCGCTGACGCGGGTGTTCGGGGCGGACGCCGCGGCCGTGGCCGCCGAGTACCCGCTCACCGCGCACGGCGGCTCGGCTCCGCGGGCGCTGGCGGCGGCGCTCACCGACGCCGCGTTCGCGTGCCCGGCGCGGGACATGGCGGGAGCGCTGTCCCGCACCGGCCCGGTCTACGCCTACGAGTTCGGTGACTCGCGGGCCCCGGTCCCGGACACCCTGTCGCGCACGCCGTTCCCGCTCGGCGCCGCGCACAGCCTGGAGCTGTCCTACCTGTTCGGCGGCGGCGCGTCGTTCGACGACGAGCAGCGGCGGTTGTCGGCGCGGATGGTCGCCGACTGGGCGTCGTTCGTGCGCACCGGCGCGCCCGGCCCGGACTGGCCGCGCTACGACCCGGCGCACGAGCAGGTGCGCACGCTAGCCCCGGACGGCCCTCACACGACCGGGGACTTCGCCGCGGCGCACCACTGCGGGTTCTGGCGGGACCGCTAGGTTCGCCGTCATGCGGTTCGGGGTTTTCGTCCTCGCCGGGCGGTTTCCGGGACAGGACGACGGGGAGGCGCTCGCGCGGTCGCTGGACGTGGTCGAGCGGGCGGAGGCGGCCGGGTTCGACGACGCGTGGATCGCCGAGCACCACTTCATGTCCTACGGGGTGTGCCCGTCGGCGGTGACGTTCGCCGCGCACGTGCTGGGCCGGACGCGGCGGATCACGGTGGGGACGGCGGTGAGCGTGCTGTCGAGCGCCCACCCCGTCGCGCTGGCCGAGCAGGCCGCGATGCTGGACCGGGTGTCCGGCGGGCGGTTCCGACTCGGGGTCGGGCGCGGCGGGCCGTGGGTGGACCTCGAAGTCTTCGGCACCGGGCTGGACCGGTACGAGCGGGGGTTCGCCGAGGGCCTGGATCTGCTGGTGCAAGCGCTTTCCTCGGCTGCGGTGGGCGCCGCGGGCGAGTTCTTCGCGTTCCGCGAGGTGCCGGTGGTGCCGCGGCCGGTGTCGCTGCCGCCGGTGACCGTGGCGTGCACGTCGCGGGAGACGGTGGAGCTGGCGGCCGCGCGCGGGCTGCCGATGCTGCTGGGGATGCACATCGGCGACGAGGAGAAGGCCGCGATGGTGGCGCACTACGGAAAGGTGGCGGCCGCGGCCGGACAGGACCCGTCGGCGCCGCACGTCTCGGCGGTGCTGGCGCAGGTGAGCGACTCCCGCGCGGCCGCGGAGGCCGAGCTGCGCGCGTCGATGCCGGGCTGGCTGCGGGAGGGGCTGGCCGGGTACGTGCCCGTGGACGGCCGACCGTACCGCCCGCGTGACGCGGCGGAGTACACGGAGCTGCTGTGCCGGCTGCATCCGGTCGGCAGTCCCCGCGCGTGCGCCGACCGGCTGGCCGCGGCGGCGGAGCGGACGGGCATCGCGCACACGATCCTGTTCGTCGAGGGCGCCGGCGCGCGGGAGCGAGTGCTGACCAACGTGACACGGCTCGGCGCGGAGGTCCTGCCGCTGCTCCGCTGAGCCCGCGGCAACCGTACCGCGGCCGCAGAAGCCCCGTACCGGCCTTGATCCCGGCCGCGCGCGCCCGACGACGTCGTGCGTCGAGTACGACGGCGACGTGGTGTACGTCAAGGATGGATCGGCCGGCGGGTACTCGTCGTTCGGCAAGGTCTCGTCCACCTCCGGCACCGCCTACCGGTTCTGCCGCAACCCGCACGGCGCGGGTACCTGGGCCAAGTGCGACTTCGCCAACGTGTGAACGCACGGCGGGCGCGTCCCCTCGGGGGAGAGGACGCGCCCGTTTCCGTCAGCGGGTCAGGACTCCTTGGGGGACAGGGTGACGTCGATCGTGTTGCCGGGGCCGGTCGCCAGCGGGCTGATCAGCCCGGTCAGCGGACCGCAGTTCTCCAGCGGCGCGATCTCGTAGGTGCCGCTGAGGTCGCCGCCCGCCAGCGGGTCGAACCCGGGGCCGGAGGTGAGGTTGATCTCCGACGGCTCCGAGCTCTGGCACTTCGGCGACTTGCTGATCGGGAAGCCGAAGACCTTCACGCTGGGCAGCTTGATGGTGGTGTGGCTGGTGGAGTTCAGCACACCGCCCGCCAGCGTCCCGGTCGTCTTGCCCTCCTGTTCGAAGGCCACCTTCGCGGTGATCGGGATGAAGTGGAACAGCGTGGCCTTCAGCTTCGACGGCTCCAGCGACAGGTCGGCCGTGAAGTTCCCGGTCGCCAGGTCGAGGTTCGCGTCGATACCGCCGGACAGCGGCACCGTGGCGTTGAGCTTCTTGACCACCGAATCGCCTTCGAGCGCGTAGCTGTAGTCGATCCCGGTCGGCGGGTTGCTGGTGGTGGTCGTCGGCTCGGTGGTGCTGGGCTCGGTGGTCGTGGGCTCGGTCGTGGTCGGTTCGGTGGTCGTGGGCTCTGTCGTCGTGGGCTCGGTGGTGGTGGGTTCCGTGGTGGTCGGTTCCGTCGTCGTCGGCTCGGTGGTGGTCGGCTCGGTCGTCGTGCCGCCGTTGATCGTGATGGTGGCGAGCGTGTTGTTCTGGCCGGCCACCTGCGTGCACTGCGAGTCGAAGACGCCCAGCCCGGTGTCGGTGCCGTCGGCGCGCTTCGGGTGCAGGGTCAGCAGGATGTCGCCGACGGTGATCGTCGCCTGCCCGGCCTGGGTGAAGGTCAGGGACGGCGCGTCACCGGTGGCCACCGTGTCGAACGAGCCCGACGCGGGCACCGGGGTCACCGGGATCGTCGCCGGCACGGTCACCGGGATGGTGGCCTCCGGCGCCGTCACGGTCGAGCTCGCCTGTGCGGAGCCCTCGACCGTGGCCGCCCCGACGAGGGTCAGGCCCTGCGTCGCGGTCGGCGGGACGGTCGCGACGGCGGTGACCGTGAAGGCCGGGGTCGGCTCACCCACGTTCACGGTCGTCGGGATGTCCGCGCTGATCACGATCTGCAGGGTCTGGGTACCGATCAGCGGGAACGGGCAGCTGTAGTTCAGGGTCAGCGAGACCGGATCGGCCGCACTGGTCCCGGCTCCGGCTAGCACGGCCGTGAGCGCCGCGCCGGTCGCGACGGTCGCCGACGCGGCCGCCGCGACCATCCTTCTCATTCTGGTTCTAGTTCGCACACCTATCCTCCGGTGTATCGGCAGTGATACGAAAACCACGCGACAGCAAGGAAACGGCCGCCGTGGTCATCGGAATTGGTTGCTACCGATGGGTAAACTAGTTTCGCGGCGTCGGCATTGGCAATATGTGCGCGAACAAAGTCGTTGCGGGCCAAGGAAGTTGTCACCGGCCGATGTGACGGCGCCGGTCCGACCCGCACGGCGCGGACAATGTTCGGCAGTCGCCGGCGGAAGCGCTCACGGAGATGACAAAAAACGGCTGTCCGGCCCGCGCGGGAGTGCCAAGGACGTGTGGCCGGCCTTGACCGGGAGGGGGGCCAGGCTTACTTTCCGCGGATGCCCGACTGCGTCACGTTCGACCTGTTCTCCGACCAGCCGCGGGCGGCGCTTTGGCCGCTTATCGGCTCGCCGGAACTGTACCCCCGCTTCTTCCGGGGCGTCGGGTCGGTCGAGCGGACGGGCACCACCGGACGCCACCCGCGCTACCGGATCCGGCTGACGTTGAGCGGGCGGCCGGTCGAGCACGACATGCGGGTGCTGCTGAGCCGCCGCGAGGAACAGCTGGTGCTGGAAACGGTGCCGGACACCGGCGGCTGCCTGTCGGTGCGCCTGTTCGAGGATCCGCGGGGCACCCGGCTCAAGGTCATCTACTTCCGCCCGGGCGTGCCCAGCCCCGGCCGCGCGCCCGCGCCGGCCGACGTGCGGTCCTGGGCGCAGGACGGTCTCGAACGGATCGACCGCCACCTCCGGGGAACCGCGGAACCGTGGCCGCCGGACCGCGCCCCGTCGACCCGGCAGGTCGCCAACACGCTGATCGCGGCGGGAATCCTGGCGCCGGCCCGGCCGGACCGCCTGATCCGGCAGCTGCGTGCGCTGGTCCAGTGGGGCGCCACCCTCGCCGGCGGCTACACCGCGGCCGCCGCCCGCTCGCCCCGCGGTGTCGCGGTGATCGACGAGGACGGCGCCCGCACCACGTTCGCCGCGCTCAGCGCCGAAGCGAACCGGCTCGCCGCCGCGTTGCAGGCGGTCGGCGTCGGCCCGCGCGGCACCGTGGCGATCATGGCGCGCAACCACAGCGCGATGGTGAAGACGTTGCTGGCGTGCGGACGGCTCGGCGCGAGCACCGTGCTGCTCAACACCGGCCTCGCCCGGCCGCAGGTCGCCCACGCGGTGGACCGGCACGACGTGCGCGTGCTGGTGGCCGACGGCGAGTTCGCGCCGCTGGTCGCCGGGCTGCCGCTCACCGCGGTGCTGCTCACCGGAGCCGACGACGGCCCGCCGGGGCAGCCGACGCTGACCGAGGTCATCGCCGACACCCCGGACGCCGAGTTCGCCCCGCCGGAGCGGCCGGCGCCGATCGTCGTCCTCACCTCGGGCACCACCGGCACGCCGAAGGGCGCGCGGCGCCCCACGCCGAAGGGCCTCGGCGCCGCGGTGGCGCTGCTGTCGCGGATCCCGTTGCGGGCGGGGGAGCGGATCCTGATGGCCGCGCCGCTGTTCCACAGCTGGGGCCTGTCCGCGCTGCAGGTCGGCATGCCGCTGCGCGCGACGCTGGTGATGCAGCGCCGGTTCGACCCGGAGGCGTGCCTGCGGGCGATCCAGGAGCAGCGGTGCACCGCGATGTTCGCCGTTCCGGTGATGCTGCAGCGCATCATGGCGCTGCCCGAGGAGGTGCGAGCGCGGTACGACACCAGCAGCCTGCGGATCGTGGCCAGCAGCGGGTCGGCACTGCCCGCCTCGCTCGTCACCGCGTTCCAGGACGCCTTCGGCGACGTGCTCTACAACTTCTACGGCTCGACCGAGGTGTCCGCGGCCTCCGTCGCCACCCCGGCCGACCTGCGTGCCGCCCCCGCAACCGCGGGGTACCCGCCGCTCGGCACGCGACTGGCGGTGCTCGGCCCGGCGGGCGAACCGGTGCCGCCCGGCACGGTCGGCGCCATCTTCGTGGGCAACGACCTGCTCTTCGACGGCTACACCGACGGCACCAGCCGGACCACCCGCCGCGAGCTGATGGACACCGGCGACCGCGGCTACCTCGACGCCGACGGCCGGTTGTTCGTCGCGGGCCGGGACGACGACATGATCGTCTCCGGTGGGGAGAACGTGTTCCCGCGCCCGGTGGAGGAGGCGCTCACCGAGCTGCCCGGCGTGGCCGACGCGGCCGTGGTCGGCGTGCCCGACGACGAGTTCGGGCAGCGGCTGGTGGCGTTCGTGACTGTGCGGCCGGGCGCCCGGCTCGACGAGGACATCGTGCGCGCGTACCTGCGCCGCCGGGTGGCGCGGTTCGCGATCCCGCGGGAGGTCGTGTTCGTCGACGAGCTGCCGCGCACCCCGACCGGCAAGGTGCTCAAACGGCTCCTGCTGGAGGAGGAGTGGGCGCCGGCCGCCGGGAACACCCACTTCCGGTAGGCCCACCAGCGGAACACCGCGCCCAGCAGGGTGCCGACGACCATGCCGCTGACGAAGTCGGCGGCCTCCTGGGTCACGAGCGGCACCTCCGGCACCCGCAGGTCCAGCGCGTACCGGGAAACCAGCGGTGGCACCAGGTTCAGCCCGACCGCGAGCGCGTTCACGAGGAAGAACAACGCGGCCTCGGCGGGTTTGTTGCGGCCGCCGCGCGTGTCGAACGACCATTCCCGGGACAGGACATAGGAAACGGCGGTGGCCACGACCGTCGCGATCGCGAGCGCGGTCACCGGTTTGCCCGTCAGCACGGTCAGTTTCAGCGCGTAGTTGACCGCGGCGGTCAGGACGAAGGTGGCGGCGCCGACGGTGGCGAACCGGAACAGCTGCCGCCGTCGCATCGCCACCTCCTCGTCGCGGGATGGCGAAACGCTAGTGCACCAACCGGTTTCCGCCCACCCCGAACCGGGTTCTGTCGCCGGGGGGTGACAGGCGGCGGAGCGGTATTTCGTAGCCCGGTGACAAGAAAAGCGGCCGGCGCGGAAGATCGAACGGGAAGCGTTGTGGCGCTGGTTGACCCGCCGGTAACGTCCTCGCGGTCCGCTACCGGAGGGTTCGATGACGCAAACCCGGTCACGTCGCGCCGCTGTCGCCGCGCTGGGACTGGCTCTCGTGGCCGCCGCGCTGGCGCCCGCCACGACGGCCGTCGCCACCGCGGCGACCCGCGGCGGCACGAGCACGTGCCAGGCCGGCGGGCCGGTCGAAGTGCCGGTGTCCTTCAGCGCCACGTTCGCCGAAACCGTTGCGCAGGGCGCGAACGTGCCGGTGTCCGGCGCCGCCGTGACGCTCGTCGTGCCCGCGGCGGCCGTTGACGCGCTGCGCGACTCGGGCGGCACCTCGGTGGACGCGTCCGCCGCGGTGGAGCTGAGCGTCGCCCAGCAGGCGGGCACCCAGGAACTGACCGTCCCCGGACTGTCCACATCGGAGATCCCGCTCCCTGCCGACGGCGAGCTGCGGATCACGCTGCCGGGCCGGGTTCCGCCGATCGCGGCCGGCGCCGGTCCGGTGACGGTCTCCCTCACCTCGCTGGCTCCCCGGCTGGTCGTGCGTGGCGAGACGTTGAACGCCGACCTGGCTTGCACCGCGGATCCGGCGGCCAATGGGGAGTTGGCGCGGGTGGCGGTGACGGCCGCAGAGGCGCCGGTGGTGCCCGAGGTCGCGGCGGCGGTGGCGGAAGCGCCGTTGCTGACGGCGAAGTTCCTCGTCGACGGCACCTCGCACATCGCGAAGATGGGCTCGGACCTGGTGCTGGAGCAGGGCACGTTCGACGCGGGCCTGTTCACCGGCGACGTGCCGAACACGATTCGCATCGAGGGCGACCTGAACCTGCCGAAGTCGAGCAGCTACTTCGTGGCGTTCCGGTTCATGCCGGTGACCAGCGACGTCGAACTGCCGCAGGACGGCAAGGCGACGGGCACCGCGGACATCAGCGGCGGCCTGTTCACGCCGACGATCGACATGACGATCCGCGTGAACCTGGTGGTGAGCAACGTGAAGCAGGACGGCGTGCCGATCGCGGTGGGGCCGGGCTGCCGCACGGTGGCGCCGCTGGTGATCCCGATGAAGGGGCAGACGTCGCTGCTGCCCGGCAGCAAGTCGACGATGGAGTCCACTTTCGACATCCCGGCGTTCTCGGGCTGCGGCGTGAGCGAGGACCTGGACCCGCTCCTGACGGGCCTGATCTCCGGCCCGGGCAACAAGATGACCACGACGCTGACCGCGCAGGGGGTGGGCTGAGATGACCGCCCGCCCGAGCCTGGCCCCTGTGGGAGCGTCGGCCCCGGCGACTCTTGGCCCCCGCCGCGCGGTGGCTAGCGCAGGGCCGGGTGGCGCGGATACGGGGCGTGCGTTGCGCAAGTGGTGGTCTCTCGCGACCGCCCGCCCGAGCACGGCCCCTGTGGGAGCGTCCGCCCAGGCGACTTCCGGCGGGGTCCGCAGCGGCCGGCGCACCGCCGACTGGCGCGAACACCGGGCTGCGCGCGCACTGGGCGCGTGTCGGGCAGGAGTGGTCTCCCACGGCCACCGGCACGAGCCTGGCCGCGCCGGCGCCAGCGGCCGCCCCGGTAAGGGTGACTGCTGGCCGCCGGCCCGCAACTGCCGGCGCGCCGCCGCGTGGTGTGAACATCGGGCGCGCATGTCGCGCAGGGGGTGGCCTCTCGTGACTGCCCGCATGTGTCTGGCCCCGCCCGTGCGGGCCGCCGCCCGGCGACTCCCCGGCTCCCGCCGCGCGGCGGCCAGCGCACCTCACGCAGGAGGTGGCCTGACATGACCGCCCCCGTCACCGCCGCCCGCAATGCCGTCGGCGAGTTCGGCAAGCTCTTCGGCCTCGCGCTGGACATCGTCGTCGCGATGTTCAAGCGGCCCTTCCAGGTCCGCGAGTTCGTGCAGCAGTTCTGGTTCGTCGCGAGCGTGTCGATCCTGCCCGCCGCGCTCGTCAGCATCCCGTTCGGCGCGGTCATCACGCTCCAGCTCGGCGGCCTCACCAGCCAGCTCGGCGCCGAGTCGTTCAACGGCGCCGCCAGCGTGCTCGCCGTCATCCAGCAGGCCAGCCCGATCGTCACCACCCTCGTCGTCGCCGGGGCCGGCGGCTCCGCCATCTGCGCGGAGCTCGGCTCCCGCACCATCCGCGAGGAGATCGACGCCATGGAGGTCCTCGGCGTCTCCCCGATCCAGCGGCTCGTCGTCCCCCGGGTGCTCGCCGCGATGGCCGTCGCCGTCCTGTTGAACGGCATGGTCAGCTTCGTCGGCGTCACCGGCGGCTACGTGTTCAACGTGCTGCTGCAGGGCGGCACCCCGGGCGCGTTCCTCGCCAGCTTCTCCGCGCTGGCGCAACTGCCCGACCTCTGGGTGGGCGAGGTGAAGGCGGTGATCTTCGGGTTCCTCGCCGGGCTCGTCGCCTCCTACCGCGGCCTCAACCCGAAGGGCGGCGCCAAGGGCGTCGGCGACGTCGTCAACCAGTCCGTCGTCATCACGTTCCTGCTGCTGTTCTTCGTGAACTTCGTGATCAGCGTGATCTACCTGCGCGTCGTGCCCGCGAAGGGAGCCTGAGCCAGTGACCCACCGGTTGCTGAACCCCGAGCGCCCGATGAACGGCCTGGTGCGCCTCGGCGACCAGCTCGCGTTCTACCTGCGCGCACTCGCCTGGACGCCGCGCACCCTCAACCGCTACGGCCGCGAGGTGGTCCGCCTGCTCGCCGAGGTCGCGTTCGGCAGCGGCGCGCTCGCCGTCATCGGCGGCACCATCGGCGTGATGGTCGGCATGTGCGTGTTCACCGGCACCGTCGTCGGCCTGCAGGGTTTCTCCGCGCTCGACCAGCTGGGCACGTCGGCGTTCGCCGGGTTCCTCTCGGCCTACTTCAACACCCGCGAGATCGCCCCGCTGGTCGCCGCGCTCGCGTTGTCCTCCACCGTCGGCTCCGGGTTCACCGCCCAGCTCGGCGCGATGCGCATCTCCGAGGAGATCGACGCGCTCGAGGTGATGGCCGTGCGCAGCATGCCCTACCTGGTGACGACCCGGATCATCGCCGGATTCATCGCGATCATCCCGCTGTACGTGATCGGTCTGCTGACCTCCTACCTGGCGGCCCGCACGATTACCGTCACGGTCTACGGCCAGTCGGGTGGCACTTACGACCACTACTTCAGTCTGTTCCTGCCGCCCGAGGACGTGCTCTGGTCGTTCGCGAAGGTGATGGTGTTCAGCGTCGCGATCATCCTCACCCACTGCTTCTACGGCTACCGCGCCGGCGGCGGCCCGGCCGGGGTCGGCGTCGCGGTGGGACGGTCGGTGCGCACCTCGATCGTCGTGGTCAGCGTGCTCGACTTCTTCCTCAGCCTGGCGATCTGGGGCGCCACCACGACCGTGCGGGTGGCGGGATGAGCGAGCAGCGCAGGCGCCTGGTGTTCGGCGCGCTCGGCCTGGTGTTCATCGCGCTGCTCGGCGCGATGGGCTGGTTCGCGGTCGCCGTCTACGGCAAGGCGTTCAGCTCCGCGGTCCCGGTGGTGCTGCGCGCCGAGCGGGCGGGCACGCAGCTGAAGGAGAACGCCGACGTCAAGGTCCGCGGGGTGCTCGTCGGGTCGGTGCGGTCGATCGACGTCAAACCCGGCTGGGTCGACGTGGAGCTGGCGATGGACCCGGACCGGATCGGCGACATCCCGGCGAACGTGTCCGCCCGGCTGCTGCCGAAGACGTTGTTCGGCCAGCGGTACGTCAGCCTGGTGATCCCGCCCGCGCCCGCGCCGCGCGCGTTGTCGGCCGGTGCGGTGATCCAGGAGGACCGCAGCAGCCAGGCGGTCGAGGTCGAGCAGGCGCTGCGCGACCTGCTGCCGGTCCTGCAGGCCGTGCAGCCGCAGAAGCTCGCGAGCACCCTCGGCGCGGTGTCGCAGGCGTTGGAGGGCCGCGGCCCCGAACTGGGCACGACCCTGGTGTCCCTCGGCGACTACCTCGGCCGGCTCAACCCGGAGGTGCCGGAGCTGCGCACCGCGATCACCAAGCTCGCCGACACGGTGAACACCTACTCCACCGCCGCGCCGGACCTGGTGGACGCGATGGCCGACCTGCGCACCACCGCGACCACCCTGACCCGGCAGCAGCAGGACCTCGCCGCGTTGTTCACCACCGTGACCGCGGCCGGCGACGACGCCCACGGCTTCCTCGACGCCAACGACGACACACTGGTCGACCTGTCCGCGGACAGCAGGCCGGTGCTCGACCTGCTCGCCGAATACAGCCCGGAGATCCCGTGCGTGGCCGACGCGGCCGCCCGGTTGAAGCCGGTCGTCGAGCGGGCCCTGGGGGTGGGCACGGCCGAACCCGGCCTGCACGTGGACCTCACGGTGCGGCCGCCGAAACCGGGCGGCGCCCCGCCGCCCGCGGCGGACGGACCGCGGTGTCCCACGGCCGGGTCGGCCGCGCCGGGGGCGGACACCCCGGCGGCGCAGCGGTTCCTGGCCGAACTGCTCGCCCCCGTGCTGGGGGAGCGGCCGTCCGGGATCCCCGGCTGGAGCGGGCTGCTGGTGAACCCGCTGCTGCGTGGCGCGGAGGTGACGCTGAAATGATCCGACCGCTGATCAAGGGCCTGGTCTTCGCGGTCGTCACGGTGCTCGCGACCGCGCTGCTGGCCGTCACGATCGCCAACCGCGGCGACGGCGGCACCGTCACTTATCGCGCCTGGTTCAGCGACGTCACCTCGCTCAACTCCGGCGACGACGTCCGGATGTCCGGCGTGCGCATCGGGCAGGTCACCGGTATCGAGATCGTCGACCGCCGCATCGCCGAGGTGTCCTTCGAGGTCGACAAGGACCGCGCGCTCAGCTCGACGGTCACCGCGGCCGTGAAGTACCGCAATCTCATCGGCCAGCGCTACATCACGCTCGACCAGGGCGCGGGCACCGGACGGCTGGACCCGGGCGGGTTGATCCCGCTCGAACGCACCCGGCCCGCGCTGGACCTGACCGCGGTGTTCAACGGGTTCAAGCCGTTGTTCCAGGCGTTGTCCCCGCAGGACGTCAACCAGCTGGCCGGCGAGATCGTGCAGGTGCTGCAGGGCGAGGGCGGCACGGTCGCGGACCTGTTGCGGCACACCGCGTCGCTGACGTCCTCGCTCGCCGACCAGGACCAGGTGATCGGCCAGGTGATCACGAACCTCAACGAGGTCCTCGACCGCGTCAACGCCCGCGACGGCCAGCTCGCGCAGCTGCTCGACGCCACCCAGCAGCTGGTGTCCGGGCTCGCCGCGAACTCCGGGCCGATCGGCGAGGCGATCGACGGCATCGGCGACCTCACCACCGCCACCGCCGGGCTCGTGCGGGACGCGCGGGACCCGCTGCGTGGCGACATCGACGCGCTGGAGGAGCTGGCGAGGACCTTGGGCGACAACACACCGGAGTTCGAGAAGTTCCTGAACAACCTGCCCGTCAAGTACGAGTCGATCGGCCGCATCGCCTCCTACGGCTCGTGGCTGAACTTCTACCTGTGCTCGGTGCACTCCGACGCCGCCCCGGCGCCCGGCGGCGGCCCGGTCGGGGTGCCCGTGACCGAGGCGAGGTGCCGCCGGTGAAGTCGTTCCGGTCACGCAACTCCTTCCGCCTCGGCATCGCCGGGCTGGCCCTGATGCTCGTGCTCGGCGGGCTCACGCTGTTCTGGGACCGGCTGCCCGCGCTGGGCGGCACCACCTACACCGCGGAGTTCACCGAAGCCGCCGGCCTCAAGAGCGGGGACGAGGTGCGCGTCGCGGGCGCGAAGGTCGGCGAGGTCACCGGCGTCTCGCTGGACGGCGACCACGTCAAGGTCACCTTCCGGGTCACCGACACGTGGGTCGGCGACGAGAGCACCGTGTCCGTGCGGATCAAAACCTTGCTGGGGGCCAAGAACCTCGCGCTCGACCCGCGCGGCGAGCGCGAACAGGACCCGGACCAGCCGATCCCGCGCAACCGCACGGTCACGCCGTACGACGTCAACGACGCCTTCGCCGACCTCGCCCGCACCACCGGCGAACTGGACACCGACCAGCTGGCGGCGAGCTTCCGCACCCTCGCGCAGACCTTCGACGCCGCCACCCCGCAGGACGTCCGGTCCGCTTTGGACGGTCTGGCCGCGTTGTCGCAGACGATTTCCTCGCGCGACACCCAGCTGAAGCAGTTGCTCAGCGGCACCGCGGAGCTGAGCGGCACGGTCGCCGAGCGCACCGACCAGCTCGCCCGCCTGATCACCGACGGGAACGTGCTGCTGACCGAGTTCGACCAGCGCCGGTCCGCGCTCGACCAGCTGCTGCACGGCACCCGCGACCTCTCGCAGCAGGTGCGCGGGCTGATCGACGAGAACAACGCGCAGCTGCAGCCCGCGCTCGAACAGCTCGACCGCGTCACGGACGTGCTGCAGCGCAACCAGAACACGCTCGACCGCAGCCTGAGCCTGTCCGGCCCGTTCTACCGGCTGCTCGGCGACGCGATCGGCAACGGCAACTGGATCGACACCTACCTCTGCGGGCTGATCGTCCCCGCGGACGGCGGTCCGTGCATACCACCGAAACCGGGAGGAGGCGGCTGATGGCGGTGTCCCGCATCGGCAGGTGGCTGCGCTGGGGCGCGCTCGTCGTGATCATCGCGACGCTGGCCACCGCGATCGTGATCGTCGTGCGCGACAGCGGGCGCGGCAAGCACCTCACCGCGTACTTCACCGCGGCCGTCGGCATCTACCCCGGCTCGGAGGTGCGGATCCTCGGCGTGCCGGTCGGCACGGTCGACACCGTCGAGCCGCAGGGGCAGCAGGTGAAGGTCGGGTTCACGGTGGACCGCGGCATCCGGGTGCCCGCCGACGCGGCCGCACTGGTCGTGACGCCGAGCCTGGTCAGCGACCGGTATGTGCAGCTCGCGCCGGTCTACCGCGGCGGCCCGGAGATCGCCGACGGCACGGTGATCCCGGTGGCCCGCACCGCCGTGCCGGTCGAGCTGGACCAGCTGTTCGCGAGCCTGGACCGCTTGACCACCGCGCTCGGCCCGCAGGGCGCCAACGGCGACGGCGCGCTGTCGGCCCTGCTCAGCAGCGCGGCGGAGGACCTCACCGGCAACGGCGCGCAGCTCGGCGAGATGATCCGGCAGCTCGGACAGGCCGCCACCACCCTGAGCGGTTCGCGCGACGACCTGTTCGCCACCGTCGACAACCTGCAGCGGTTCACCACGATGCTCGCCGACAACGACGACCAGGTGGGCAGGCTGGCCGACCTGCTCGCGCGGGTGTCGGCGTTCCTCGCCTCGGAACGGGACGTCTTCGGCGCGTCGCTGGACGAGCTGGCCGGCGCGCTCGGGCAGATCCAGCAGTTCGTCCGGGACAACCGCGGCCGGATCAAGTCCAATGTGGACAAGCTGATGGGCACGGCCCAGGTGCTGGCGAACCAGCGCGCATCCCTGTCCGAGGCGCTGACCACGGCGCCGGACGCGTTGAACCGGCTGCTCGCCGCCTACGACCCGGCGAACTCGACGATCTACAGCCGGGCCGACCTCAACGAGTTCAGCATGGGCCCGGTCCTGCCGCTGGGAGGCGGTCGATGAAGCGCACCCCACTGGCCGCGGCCCTGCTGGCCGCGCTGGCGCTGCTGACCGGCTGCTCGTTCGGCGGCCTCTACGACACGCCGCTGCCCGGCGGAGCGGACCTCGGCGATCACCCGTACCGGGTCGTCGTCGGCTTCCGGGACGTGCTCGACCTGGTGCCGCAGTCCGCTGTCCAGGTCGACGACGTGCCGGTCGGCCGGGTCGAGCGGATCGACCTGTCCGCCGACGGCCGCACCGCGCAGGTCACGCTGCTGGTGAACGGCTCGGTGCGGCTGCCGGCGAACGCGGAGGCGTGGCTGCGGCAGAGCAGCCTGCTCGGCGAGAAGTTCGTCGAGCTGGGGCCGCCCGCGGCCGGCGAACCGCAGGGCGCCCTCGCCGACGGCGCCCGCATCCCGGTCGAGCGCACCAACCGCAACCCGCAGGTCGAGGAGGTGCTCGGCGCGCTGTCGATGCTGCTCAACGGCGGCGGCGTCGGCCAGGTGCAGCAGATCAGCCGCGAGCTGAACGCCGCGCTGGGCGGCAACGAGGTGGAGATCCGCGACCTGCTGACCGAGGTGAACACCTTCGTCGCCGGGCTGGACCAGCACCGCGGCGAGATCACCAGGGCGCTGAACGGGATCGAGCGGCTGTCCGCGTCGCTGTCCGCCCGCAAGGACCAGATCACCGGGGTGCTGGACGACCTCACGCCCGGCATCGACGTGCTGGCCCGGCAGCGCGAGCAGCTGGTCACCATGCTCACCTCGCTGGACCACCTGTCCGGCGTCGCGGTCGACACCGTGAACCGCAGCAAGGACGACCTGATCGCGGACCTGCGGGCGCTGGAGCCGACGCTGCGGCAGCTGACCGTGGCCGGGCAGCAGCTGCCTGAGGCGATGGAGATGCTGCTGACGTTCCCGTTCCCGGACGCCGCGCTCGACGCGATCAAGGGCGACTACCTCAACCTGTTCCTGGACTTCGACGCCCAAACCTCAGGCAACCAGACTTCGGGCACGAGCCCGCAGTCCGCGCCGCTCCCGCTGGGTGGTGGTTCCTAGATGCTGACCCGCAAGGTGCGCGTGCAGGTCATCGTGTTCGCGTTGATCGCGCTGGCCGGGATCACCTACGTCGGCGCCCGCTACGCCGGGCTGGACCGGCTCTTCGGCGGCGGCGGGTACGTGGTGCGCGTCGAGCTGGCCGACTCCGGCGGCATTTTCACCAATGCGGAGGTCACCTACAACGGCGTGCCGATCGGCCGCGTCGGCGAGCTGCGGCTCACCGACTCCGGGCTGGAGGCCGACCTGCGGATCGACGACGGCGCCCCGCCGGTGCCCGCGGACGTCGAAGCGGTGGTGACGAACCGGTCGGCGGTGGGGGAGCAGTACGTCGACCTGCGGCCACGCAGCTCCGGCGGCCCGGTGCTGGCCGAGGGCTCGGTGATCGCGTTGTCCCGCACGCGGTTGCCCTTGCCGAACGAGCAGCTGGTCCTGAACCTGGACCGGCTGGTCGCGTCGGTGCCGCGGGACGCGCTGCGGTCGGTGGTGGACGAGCTGTACGACGCGACGCTGGACACCGGCCCGAGCCTGCAGGCGTTGCTCGACGCGACGTCCGCGTTCACGCAGTCCGCCGCGGAGCACCTGCCGCAGACGATCCAGCTCATCACCGACGCCGACACCGTGCTGACCACGCAGATCGAGAACTCCGGCGCGATCACCGCGTTCGGCGCGGACGCCAAGCGCATCGCCGCGATGCTGCGCGACTCCGACGCGGACCTGTCGACGATCCTGTCCACCGCGCCGTCCGCCGCCGGGCAGATCAGCGGGCTGCTGCGGGAGACCGGCCCGAACCTGACCACTCTGCTGGCCAACCTGCTCACGACCTCCCAGGTGCTGCTCGCCCACCGCGACGGGGTCGAGCAGCTGCTGGTGGCCGCGCCGACGGCGATCGAGGCGGGCAGCACGGTCATCGCGGGCGACTCCGCGGGCTTCGGCCTGGCCACGACGTTCTTCGATCCGCTGCCGTGCACCGCCGGGTACGAAGGCACCCGGTACCGCAACGGCCTCGACACCACACCCGCGCCGCTGAACACGGCGGCCGGGTGCCGACGCTGAGGAGATGGTTCTGGTGAGAGCTGTGTTGGTCGCCGGCGCGCTGGCCGGTCTGGCGGTGCTCGCCGGCTGCGGGCAGGACAAGGCCGCGCCGGAGGAGAACGCCGCCGCGATCACCTGGTCCGACCACGTGTGCGCGGTCGTCCGCGACGGCGGCACGAAGCTGTCGCAGCTGCCCGGCGTGGACGCCTCGGACGTGACCAAGGCGCGGGAGGGCCTGGTCACCTACCTGGCGTCGCTGTCGCAGGCGCTGACCGACCTCGGCGACGGCATCACCCGCGAGGGCCCGCCCCCGGTGACCGACGGCCAGGCCACCGTGCAGCGCGCGATGGAAACCCTGAACACGACGAAGGCCTCGGTCGACGAGGCCCGCGCGGCGCTGGCCTCCGCCCCGGTCAGCGACCAGGCGACGTTCGAGCAAGCGGTCCGCGGCGCCAGCGACGCCTTCGCCAAACTGGGCAACACCACCGAAGGCCCGACCAAGGACCTCACCGACAACCCGGAACTGGCCAAGGCCTTCCAGAAGGCGCCGACCTGCCAGGCACTCGAAGGCGCGTGACCCGGCGGCCCCGGGTGCCCGCCGCGGCGGGCACCCGGGCTACTTGTCCAGCAACTGGGCGGCCCGCAGGGCGATCTCCAGGTCCGACCGGCTCTCCGGATCGTTGAGCCGCTCCCCGAACAACTCCTCCAGCTGCCGCATCCGGTACCGCACGGTCTGCGGGTGCACACCCAGCCGGTCCGCCATGTCCGGCGCGGTTCCGCTGGACTGCAGCCAGGCGAGCAGCGTCTGGCCCAGCCGGGTCCGCTGCTTGTCGGTCAGCCCGGCCAGCGGCGCGAGGCACCGCCGGATCAGCTCCTTGACCAGGAACTCGTCCGACAGCAGCCACAACGTCGCCAGGTGGTCGGTCGCGCGCGCGAGCGGCGGCGCGTCGATCACGCCGCGGCGCGCCAGGTCCACCGTGCGGCGCGCCCAGCGCAGCGACATCGCCGCGTCGCCCAGCTTCACCTCGGGCCCGATCACCGCGCGCCACCCGGCCAGCGCCGGCTCCAGCGACCCGGCCGTGACCAGCTGCGGATCGGCCAGCAGGCACGGCTGCGGTCCCTCCAGGTCCATGAGCACCTCGCTGTCCAGCGACGGCGGCTCGCGGTGGTGCTGGTCGGCGCGGGGTTCCAGGGCGACCGCCACGACCCGTTCCGGCAGCCGCCACCCGGCCGTCGCGGCCAGACGGGCGATCGCCGCCGGCGACGCGGGCGGGTCGGCCAGGATCAGCTCCAGCAACTGCCGCCGCTGCCGCGCCCGGGTGCCCGCGGCCCGCTTCTGCGCGGCCGCGTAACCCTGCAGCGACAGCGCCGAGATCTCGTCGACGTAGGCGAAGATCGCCTCCGCCCCCACGCACAGGAAATCCGTCGACAGGCCCAGCGACTGGCTCACCGACGCGACATACCGCCACGCCACCCGCCCGCCGACGCGGTAGGCGGTCTGCAGCTGGTCCAGCGTCCGGCCCTCGCTGAACTCGACCTTGCCCAGGTGCCGGAACACGCCGATCCACGCCTCCTGCGGCGCGGCCGGGTTGCCCAGGTTGTCCATGCAGTGCCGGACCGCCTGCTGGATGCTGCGCACGATGGTGCGCCCGAACGGGCCTTCCAGCGGCCGCGCGTACTCGGGCACCGCGAGCTGGATCTCCCGCAGGATCTCGGCCGTCATGGCGTCGGCGTGCGGCCGGAACGCCTTCGCCAGCTCACGGGGCAGCGAGGCCCACAGCCTGCTGGCGCGTCCGATGCCGGCGGTGACGTCCGGCGCGTTCTGGCGCTGGCGCGGGGGGAGTCCCGGCGCGCGGGGCGGTCTTCGGGAGGCGTTCTTCCGCACGGTGTTCCCGTGCCGGTAACCGGCATCGGTCGTCATGATTACCTCTGATCGCAACGAAAATTGGCGGCGCTGCCCTCGCAGCCGATCGATTCGGTCGTCCGGGTAACCTCGATTTCACTTGTCGGGAGGAACAACATCGCACCACGCCCGGTGCTTGGCAAGGATCTCTTGCGTGAGCGGAGCAACCGGACCGCGCGATCGGACCAGCGCACCTCGCCCCGGTGAGTGCCCGCCTTCCGGTTTTCCTCACCCACGTGACAAATCCGCACGCTCACGACGGCTCACCCCGCGCGGCGAGCCGTTGCGCGCGCAACGCCAAGTGCATGCTGAACCGGTCCTCGCTGTCGTCCAGCCGGTCGCCGAACAGCTCCCGCAACTGGTGCAGCCGCGCACGCACGGTCTGCGGGTGCACCTGCAGCCGCTTGGCGATTTCCGGTGCGCCGCCACGGGTTTCCAGCCACGCGAGCAGTGTCTCGCCGAGACGGTCGCGTTGCTTGCCGCCCAGTTCGTCCAGCGGCCGCAACGCCTGCCGCGCCACCTCGGCGGCGAGGAAGTCCTCGCCGAGCAACCACAACGCGGACAGCCGGTCGACGCACCAGGTGATCGGGTCGTCGGCCGAGCACGCGGGCAGCAGCGCGAGCGCGCGCCGGGCGGTGCGGTGCGCGGCAGGCGCGTCGGCGAGCGGGACCGTCGGCGAAACCGCCGCGCGCCAGCCGTTCCAGCGCCCGGTCAGCGGGAACAGGTGCCGCTTCGGCCGGGTCGTCAGCAGGCACGGCTGCGTGCTCTCCAGGTCCACCAGCACCTCGTCGTCCAGCAGCTCGACGGGGAAGTCGGCGGTGCCCTCGGCGCGTTCCAGCGCGACGATCGCGGCCTTGTCCGGCAGCGCCCAGCCCGCGCCCTTCGACATGTTCGCCAGCGTTTCCGGCCCAGCCGGGCGGCCGGACAGGATCAGCTCCAGCAGCTGCCGCCGCCGCCGCTCGATGGTGCCGCCGGAACTGGACTGCGCCTCGTGGAACCCGTCCAGCGCGATGGCCGACAGGTCCTCCACGTAGGCGAAGATGATCTCCGCCGCGTGCGCCAGCACCTGCGGCGACGCGCCCGCCTTGCGCAGCACCGGCGCGACGTACTGCCACGCCACACGCGCGCCGATGCGGGCCGCGGCCTGCAGGGCGTCGAGGCTGCGGCCGTCGGCGAACTCCCGCCTGCCCTGCTCGCGGAACAGCTCGATCCAGTCGTGGTGCTTGATCGCCGGGTTGCCGATGCTCTCGATGACGTGCCGGACCGCCTGCTCGACGCCCTCGGTGAACGCCCGGCCGAACGTCCCGGTGAGCGGACGCGCGTAGGCCGGCACCGACCGCCGGACCTCCTGCATGATCGCGGCCGCGATCCGCCCGGCGTGCGGGCGCAGTTCGACGGCGACCCAGCGCGGCCCGGAGGCGAGCAGCTCCGCGTTCCGGTTCTCTACCAGGACGAACGACCCCCTTCGTGACGTCGGGCAGTCGTTCATGTTACGGCCGATCACGGCAAGCGGAAGGAGCCGAACGTCATTCGGTCCGCGCGGCACGATATTTGTCACGCTGCGACGAAGTCCGGCGGCGGATAGGTTTTCCCCCGTGCGAAAGCGGATTCTGATCACCGGCGCCAGCGCCGGCCTCGGCGAGGAGATGGCGCGGCAGTTCGGGGCGCTCGGCCGGGATCTCGCCCTGTGCGCCCGGCGGGTCGAGCGGCTCGAAGCCCTGCGCGGGGAAGTGACGTCGGCGCATCCCGGTGTCACAGTAGCGGTTCGCGGTCTGGACGTCACCGACCACGACGCGGTGTTCCGGGTGTTCCGCGAACTGCGCGACGAACTGGGCGGGCTGGACCGGATCGTGGTCAACGCCGGGCTCGGCAAGGGGCAGCCGCTGGGCACCGGGTACTTCGCCGCGAACCGGCAGACCGCGGAGGTGAACTTCGTCGCCGCGCTCGCCCAGTGCGAGGCCGCGATGGAGATCTTCCGCGAGCAGGGGTCCGGGCACCTGGTGGTGATCTCGTCGATGAGCGCGATGCGCGGGTTGCCACGCAACCTCACCACCTACGCGGCGAGCAAGGCCGGGGTGGCCGCGCTGGCCGAGGGCATCCGCGCCGACACGCTCGGCACCGGTATCCGGGTCACGACGATCTTCCCCGGCTACATCCGGTCCGAGATGAACGCGCGGGTGCGCAAGACGCCGCTGCTGGTCGACACCAAGCCCGGCGTGGCGTCCATGGTGAAGGCGATCGAGCGGGAACGGGCCGAGGCGTACACGCCGGCCTGGCCGTGGGCCCCGCTGCGCTTCGCCATGCGGCACCTGCCGCTGGGCTGGGTCGCGAAGCTGTCCTGAGTGGCCGGGACCCGGAGCGGATCCCGGCCGTTTCTCAGCGCGTCAGGAACTGGTCCGGCCGCAGCGCGCGCGACACGATGCGGGTGTCGCCCAGCCAGCCGTAGTAGCCCTGGCCGTACTTCTCGGCGAACTGCGTCCCGCCGATCGCGAACGGCTTGCCCAGCGTGGTGATGCCCTTGGAGTCCTCGGCGGCGTTGCGCGCGATGCGGGAGCCGTCGACGTAGGTCACCGTGCGGCGCCCGTCGTTGACCACCGCGACGTGCGTCCACCGGCCCACCGGCAGCGCGTGGCTCCACGACGTCGGGTCGGCGTCCCGGTCGACCGGGTACACCACGAACTGCAGAAAGCGCTCTCCGGACAGGTTGAGGCTGCAGGTCGGCTCGTCCTGCGACCACCCGCTGGTCTTGCCCGCGTCGCCGCTGCGGCCCTCCCAGCTCAGGATGCCCATGAACGCGTGGTCGCCGACGAACGGGTCGGGCAGCTTGATGAACGTCTCGATGGTGTAGCCGTTCTCGAACCGCGCGCGGGCCAGCGGCGCGCTCGCGCTGGTCCGCAGCACCGCGCCGCGGTCCGGGTTCTGCCCGCCGTCGAAGCGCAGGCTCCCGTGGCCTGGCGCGGCGCGGTGGTGGTCGGCGGAGAAGGTGAGCACGTCGGCGGGCCCGTCGTGCAGGCGGGTGACGGTGAGGTCGTTGCCGTTGCCGGACAGGTCCCGCGCCACGGCGCCGGCCGCGACCGGGCTGCCGTCCGCGCCGGTGAGCCCTTCGCGGTCGAAGCGCCAGTACGCGACCGTGCCGGGGATGACGACCTTCGCGGCGGGCCGGGCGGGCAACGGCGCGGGCGGGAACCGGCGGTCGAAGTCGACCTCGACGGTGAACCGGTCGGTGTCGCCGGTCAGCTCGTGGGTCTCGGCTTCGAGTGCGGTCGGGTCGCGCCGCGCCTGCAGCCAGGGGGAGAAGGTGCTGACGTCGATCACGCCGCGGGCCAGGTCGAAGGCGTAGTACCGCAGCATGCCCGCGCCGCCGTAGTAGCGGTCCTGGTAGTTGGTGATGTGCAGGTCCACGGGGTTGCCGTGGTCGTTGGTCAGCGTCGTGCGGCCGGTGGGCCAGTAGTGCCCGCCCATCGCCAGGAAGATCTGGTCGTAGCGGCGGATGACCTGGTCCCACAGCCGCTGCCCGTGGTCGGACAGGTGCGCGCCGCCACCGTCGGTGGGGTAGACGAGGTCGTGGGTGGTGAGGATCGTCGGCAGGCCCCGGTTCGCGTCGAGAACGCTCTTCGTCCAGGCGATGCCCGCGTCCGAGACGCGCCAGTCCAGCGCGAGCAGCAGCCACTGCCGGCCGGCGGCGCGGAAGATGTGGAAGCTGTTGTACCCGTCGGGCGAGGAACCCCGGTAGGTGGCGGAGCGGGTGAAGCGCCGCGGGCCGAACGTCCGCAGGTAGGGCGTGTCGCCGCGCTGGTCGTCGCCGGAGACGTCGTGGTTGCCGCCGAGGACGCTGTAGGGCATGCGGCCGTCGATCGTGCGGAAGACGTCGTCGGCGAGGCGCATCTCGGTCGTCGTGCCGTGCTCGGTGACGTCGCCGAGGTGCGCGAGGAAGACGATGCCGTCCTCCCGGCGCCGGTCGATGACGTGGCGGAAGGTCGCGCGGACCGGCTCGGGGTCCGAGCCGCCCTCGTCGAAGAGGTACTGGGTGTCGGGCACGACCGCGAGGGTGAACCGCGGGCTCTCGGCGTCGGCCGGGCCGCCCGCGGCCTCCGCGGCCTGAGCGGGCTGCGCGCCGAGCACGGCCGCCGCCGCGACGGGGGTGCCCACCGCGGCCTGCAGCAGGGTCCGGCGAGCGAGACCGGGGGATGGGGATCTGTCGGACATACCGCCTCCTGGGCTGAAAAGTCGCGCCCAGCCTGGTGATCACGTCTGACGTCCCGATGTCCCTTCGTGGAACGATCCCCACCCGCGCGGTGAACCTTCCCGCGCCCGGGCATGCAATTGCCCGGAAGGCTCGCGCCACCTGCCCGCGAGTCCCACGCTCACGCGTGCGAAAGGCTCGCGTTTTTCCGGTTCCGCGTGCCCCCCGGGCGCCGGTCACGCTCAGTTGTCCGTGCCGCGGCCGGTCTTCTCCTGCAGCCGGTCGATGAGCTGCGACGCCTCGGCCTTGGTCAGGTCCTCCGGCAGCTCCTCACCGGCCTCGCGGGCCAGTGTCTGCAGGTACGAGCGCTGCGGGCCGGTCATCTGCTCCTCGCCCGTGGTCCACTCCTGCGGGTCCTTCTCCGGGTTCTGCGGTCCGGTCACCCCTGCCTCCGTTCGCCGGTGTGTTCGAAACCGGCTTACCCCGGGCGGGCCCGGCTTATGCCCCCGACGCCTCCTGGATCAGCCACGCCGCCACGTCCCGCAGCTTGACGTTCGCGTGCTGGGAGGCCTCGACGAGCATGCCGAACGCCCGCTCACCGTCGACGTGGTGGCGTTCGATCAGGATGCCCTTCGCCATGCCGATGGTGTCCCGCGTGTCCAGCGCGGTCACGAGCTGGGCCTGCTTGCGCGCCCCGGAGAGGGCGACGGCCGCGTGCGCGGCGAACACCTCCGCCACCGTCTCCGACGCGGCGTCGAACGCTTCCGGCTGCCCGGAGTACATGTTCAGCGCCCCGAGCACCGTCCGCTCGGTGTAGAGCCGCACCGCCAGCATCGAGACCACGCCCAGCTCGGTGGCCGCCACGGTGAACGCAGGCCACCGGTCGTCGCGTTTGAGGTCGCCGCTGCGGTACAGGTCGCCCTCGAACGCGGCGTCCGTGCACGGCCCCTGGCACAGCTCGTGCTGGGCCTGGTCGAGCTTGGCCACCCGCTCGCTGGTCGGCCCGATCGAGCGCACCTGGTCCCGCTCGAGCAGCGAGACGCCCGCGTCCTCCGCGCCCGGAACCGTCGCGATCGCGGCTTCGACCAGCCTGGACACGGTGCGGTCCAGGTCCGGTTCCGGCTCCAGCCGCCGGGCGACCGCGGCGAAGACGCCGGCGAGATCCTGCGTGGTCATCCCCCCAGCGTCCCCGCCGGTCGCCCGGCCGTCCACTCAACCGCGGATTTCGTTCAGGTAGTTGTAGATGGTGTAGCGGGTGACCTCCAGCTCACCGGCGAGGAAATCCACCGCGTCCTTGATCAGGAAGAACCCGGCCTCGTCCAGCTCCCGCACCACCGCGGCCTTGTGCTTCTTCTTCATCAGCCCCACCGGGATTCCGGCCTGGGCGACCGCCCGGTCGACCAGGAACCGCTGCAGGCTGTCCACGTCGGGCGGGAAGCTCTCCGACCGCACCTCGCTCGCCGGCCCCTGCGTGACCTCGCTGTTCACGCACAGGCAGCCGATCGCCACGCCGTCCGGATCGCGCAGGAAGATCGTCGATGAGCGGATCGGCCTGCCGTCCGGGCCGTGGGTCTCGTAGTTGGTCAGGTCGTGCGTGGTGCCGCGGCGGACCAGCCCGAGCAGCAGGTCCGTCATCGGTCCGCCGGGTTCGCGGCCGGTGATCCCGCCCGCGATGGCGACGATCGAGTCGGGCAGCTTGGACAGGTCGTGCAGCACGACCTCGTTGCCGGGACCGAGCATCGCGGCCAGCCCGCTCACCGCCGGGACCAGTGCGGACAGCACCGAATCGGTGGCGGCCGCGGACGGCACCCGGCTGGCACGCAGCGGGCGGGACAGGTGCTCCAGCGCGGTGCGGACGGCTTCGACGGCCGACACCGGTGTGGACGCGTGCGGGGACAGCCGCACGTGCTCGGTGCGCACGGTCGCCGCGATGCCCTCCGCGGCCAGCACCGCCCCGACCCGCTCCGCCGGGTGCCCGGGCAGGCTGAACGCGAGGATCCCGGCGCGCCGGTCGGTCGCCGACACGATCTCCGCGCCGAGCGAGCGCAGCATCTCCTCCAGCTCGCCCACCCGCTCGCCGATGCGCGACTCGATCGCCGCGACCCCGGCCTCCTCGACCAGTTCCAGCGCCGCGGCGAACGCGCCCGACGTCACCGGGCTCAGGTTGCTCACCGACCACGACGCCGCGAACTCCGCGGGCGGGTGGATCTCGTCGTCGAACAGGCCGGCGTCGTGCGCGCCGGTCCAGCCCGACAGCACCGGCCGCATCCGCTCCAGCGCCCGGTCCGACAGCACCGCGAACCCGGTGCCCCAGCCCGCGCGCAGCCACTTCTGTCCGCCGACGACCAGCACGTCCGCCGCGTCCCACGGTGCCTCGACCACTCCGAAGCCCTGGATGCCGTCGACCACGAGCAGCCGGTCGCCCACGGTTTCCCGCAGCGCGGCGAGGTCCGCGCGGTAGCCGGTGCGGAAGTCGACGGCGCTGACCGACACCACCGCCGTGTCCGGGCCCAGCTCCTTCGCGACCACCTCCGGGGTCACGTGACGGCAGCGCATTCGCCGCAGCGTGATCCGCCCGACCTCCTCGGCGCGCGCCCATGGGTAGGTGTTGGCCGGGAACTCCGCGGCCGACACCAGAACCTCGCCCGCCGGGGCGTTGAACGCGGCCTGGAACAGGCCCTGGCTGGTGTTGGGCAGCAGGACGACGTGGTCGGTGTCGGTGCCGCACAACCGCGCCACGGCCGCCTTCGCGCGGATCTCCTGCCGCATCAGGTCGTCCACTGTGGACGGCCCGGCCTTGGCCGAGGAGTCCAGCAGTCGCGCGGTGGTGTCCACGACCGCGTGCGAGGGCGGGCCGTAGCGGGCGAAGTCCAGGTAACCGGCGGGCTCGTCGAACTGGAGCAGGTAGCTTGGCGAGATCCTGGCCATCAGAGGATGCGCGCCAGGAACTGACGGGTGCGCTCGTGCTCCGGCGCGCCGAGGACCTGCGCGGGCGGCCCGGTCTCCACGACCGCGCCGTCGGCCATGAAGACGACCTCGTCGGCCACCTCCCGCGCGAACCCCATTTCGTGTGTCACGACGACCATTGTCATCCCTTCGGCCGCGAGCGAGGTCATCACCTCCAGGACCTCGCCGACCAGTTCCGGGTCCAGCGCCGAGGTCGGCTCGTCGAACAGCATCAGCTTCGGTTTCATGGCCAGCGCCCGCGCGATCGCGACGCGCTGCTGCTGGCCGCCGGAGAGCTGGTCGGGGTGGGCGTCGGCGCGGTGCGCGAGGCCGACCCGGTCCAGCAGCTCCAGCGCGGTGCGGCGGGCCTCGGCGGGGGACACGCCACGCACCCGGACCGGGCCCTCGGTGACGTTCTGCAGCACGGTGCGGTGCGCGAACAGGTTGAACCGCTGGAACACCATGCCGATGTCCCGCCGCTGCCGGGCGACGTCGCGCTCGCGCAGCTCGTGCAGCTTCCCGCCGCGCAGCCGGAACCCGACGGGCTCGCCGTCCACCCACACCTGGCCGCCGTCGATGGTCTCCAGGTGGTTGACGCAGCGCAGGAACGTGCTCTTGCCCGCGCCGGACGGGCCGAGCAGGCACACCACCTGTCCCTTGTGGACGGACAGGTCGATCCCGCGCAGCACCTCCGTGCCCGCGAAGTGCTTGCGCACGCCGACCGCGCGCAGCAGGGGTTCGGTCATGTCAGGCCCTCCGCAGCGTGGTCAGGGCGCGGCCGACGCGCGACCACGGCCGCGCGGACCGCTGGTCGCCGGCGAACGCGCGTTCCAGGTAGTGCTGGCCGACGCTGGCGACGGTGACCACGACCATGTACCAGATCGCGGCCGCCAGCAGCGTCTCCATGACCAGCAGGTTGTTGGACGAGATGTTGTTGGCGGCGTGGATCAGCTCGGTCACGCCGATCACCGACGCCATCGAGGTGCCCTTGAGCATGTTGATGAAGTCGTTGCCGGTCGGCGGGATGATCACCCGCATCGCCTGCGGCAGCACGATCCGCCGCAGCGTCATCGCCGGGGTCATGCCGATCGACTTCGCCGCCTCGGTCTGCCCGCGGTCGACGCTGTTCAGCCCGGCGCGCACGATCTCGGCCATGTAGGCGCTTTCGTTGAGCGCGAGGCCGAGCAGCGCGGCGACGAACGCGCTGACGATGACGTTCGTCGGCTCGTGCACCAGGTATCCGCCGCCGAACGGCAGCGGGATCGAGACGAACTCGAACACCAGCGCCAGGTTGAACCAGATCAGGATCTGCAGCAGCACCGGCAGCCCGCGGAACAGCCAGATGTAGACCGCGGCCACGACGCGCGCGACCGGGTTGGCCGACCGGCGCATCAACGCGATCACCACGCCGATGACGATCGCCACCGCCTGCGCGATCACCGCGAGCAGGACGGTGTTGACGAGGCCCACCAGCATCACGTGGTACCACAGGAACTCCGGCACCGTGTCGTACTGGATCTGCGCCTGCGCCAGCACCACACCGAGCCCGGCGAGCAGGGCGACGATGACCACCGCCGAGATCCAGCGGCCCCAGTGCCGCAGGCGCACGATGGGCAGTTCGGCCTGCGGCGCCCGGGTGGTCAGGTCAGCTTCCGGCATTGACGGTCACCTTCGTGATCGCGCCCTGCTTGACCCCCCACGCGTCGAGGATCCGGCCGTACGTGCCGTCGTCGACGAGCGCGGTCAGTGCGCCGGCGACGGCGTCCCGCAGCTGGGGGTTGGCCTTGTTGACGCCGATGCCGTACGGCCCGCCGTTGATCGGTTCGCCCGGCACGACCTCGAAGAACTCGCCGCCGCCCGCGTTCTTGCTGACGTAGGCGGCGGTCGGCAGGTCGTTGAGGATGGCGGCGACGCGGCCGGTGCGCAGCTGGTTCTGGTTCTGCGAGTCGCTGTCGGTGGCGGTGGTGGTGACCTCCGGCTTGCCTGCCTGGACGCACTTGGCGCTCTGCTCGGCGGCGAAGGTCTGGTGGCTGGTGCCCTGCACGACCGCGACGGTCTTGCCGCACAGCGAGTCCGGGCCGGTGATCCCGTCCGGGTTGCCCTTGCGGACCATGATCGTGATGCCGGAGGTGAAGTAGTCCACGAAGTCGATCTGCTGCTGGCGGGCCTGCGTGTCGTTCATCCCGGCCATGGTCAGGTCGAGCCTGCCGGACTGCAGGCTGGTGATCAGCGAGCCGAACGGCATGTCGGTGTGCTGGACGGTCAGGCCCAGCTTGGCCGCGACGGCCTTGGCGATGTCCACCTCGAACCCGACCGGCGTCTTGCCGTCGGCGGAGTAGAAGTTGTTCGGCGCGGACTGCATGTTCGAGCCGATGTTGAGCTTGCCCGCCTGCGTGACCGGAGCCGGCAGGCCCGCCGCGAGCTGCGCGTCCTTCGTGACGCCCTGCAGGATCGCCGCGGTGTCGGGCACGTCCGATCCGGTGGCGGGGGCGCTCCCGGCGCCGTCGGAACCGCCACCGCAGGCTGCCGTGAGCAGCAGGCAGCCGACGACCACCGCGCCCCAGCGCGTCACCCGTGACCTCGCAGACATCGCATCTCCTCACCCGATCGAACGATGAGCAGGGACGCTACAACTGCCTGTTGAAGACGTCAACTGTGAGTTGAAATCCGTTGGTCAGGTGGCCGGGAAGTCGAACTGGTGGCCCTGCGAGACGAGCCAGGGGAGCAGTTCGGCGAGGGCCGCGACGGTCTGCCGCCGCTGTCCGCCGCCGTCGTGGAGCAGGATTACCGCGCCGGGGTGCACGGCCTGCCGCACCGTCGCCACGATCGCTTGCGTCCCCGGGAGCGTCCAATCCCGGGAATCGACCGACCAGCCCAATGACGTCATCCCTTCTCGGGAAGCGATCGCGGTGATCGTTTCCGACCAGTTGCCGCCGGGCGCGCGGAAATAGGGGACCGGAACGTCGCCGTCGGCCGCGAGACGCAGATCCGCGAGCGCTCCGGTGATGTCCGCGGAAATGCGCGCTTCGTTGCGTTTCGCGAGTTCTTCGTCGTGGCTGACCGTGTGATCGCACAGGCGCATTCCGCGGCGCACGACCAGTTCCACCAGTTCCGGGTGGCGGCGCACCTGGGTGCCGACCATGCAGAAGGTGGCGACCGCACCGTGCTGGGCGAGGAGGTCGAGGATCTGCGGTGTGTAGGCGGGATCAGGGCCGTCGTCGAAGGTCAGCGCGACGAACCGGCCGGGTCTGGCGGTGGTGCGGACGGGGGCGCCGGGCGCGGGTGGTGGGGTGGCGGTGGCGCGGACCGGTTGCCCGGTTTCGGGCCGGGGTGCGGCGGGGGTGCCTTCGGCGCCGGACCAGGACAGCGAAATGATCAGCGAGATCGTCACGAGCACCACGGAGATCAGGACGGCCCAGCGGTAGCAGTACGGCGGGCGCAGCACCTGATAACGCATGGGCACCTCCACGAATCGCGGCGTCGCCCGCGCACAATAGAGTGAAAAGTGCCTCGATCGGGGGAATTCCGGGCGTGTCCGAAAAGGCGGATCAGTAGAAGTGGCGTAGTTGCGGCCACAGTTCCGACCACGGCCGGGTCAGCACGCCGCAGACCGTGACGACGGTGCCCTGTTCGTCGTTGTCGAGGCCGAGCCCGTTGTCGTGTTCCGCGGCGACGCGGCAGTCGTCGACGCCCGCCATGGTGGTCGCGCCGACCAGGACGACCGGCCCGGTGTGGCTGTCCGGCGGTGGGCCCCAGTCGGCGTAGGACATGTGGCCGGAGTAGGGCCGCGGCAGCCCGTGGTCCGGGCCGTAGCGCTCGATGGCGCCGGCCTGGCCGTAGTTGCGCGTCAGGATCACCGCCGTGGCCCGCTGCGGCTCCGGGAGCTGTCGCCAGACCCCGGCGACCGTCGCGGTGAACTCCGGCCAGCCGACCTGCTCGCCCTGTTCCTTGTTCATCGCCAGCACCGGGTTCAGCCCGTCCGGCGGCAGCACCGGCAGCGCCACGACGAGCGACATCGCGGCCCCGAGCACCACGAGGGCGCCGGCGAGGGACCGCCGGGCCGCGCGGCGTCCGCGGGCGAGCCAGCGCACGGTGGGTTCGGCGCCCGCGGCCATCAGCAGCACCAGCAGCGGGATCGAGTAGTACGGCTTGCCACCGAGGACGAGCAGTTCCACGCACACCACGAAGTAGGCCACGACGAGCGCGCGGGCCCAGCGGAGCCGCGGGTCGCGCCAGAGCCGCACCATGCCGGCGATCCACACCGGCACCAGCACCGGCGACAGGTAGACCAGCTGGAGCGGGACGAACACGATGCGGTTCTCGGCGCCGTCGTCCTCGCTGATGCCGCCCGCGACGGTGAGCAGGGGCCAGCCGTGGGTGGCCTGCCACCACACGACGGGCGCGGCGAGCGCGGTGGCGATGAGGACGCCCGCGGGCAGCCACGCGGTGCGGAAGACGTGCCGCGGCCCGGTGACGAGCACGGCGAGGCCGAGCGCGGACAGGAGCAGCAGGACCAGCCACTTGTTGGCCAGGCCCACGCCGGCGACCGCGCCGATCGCGAGCCACCACCGGCCGTCGCCGGTGCGCAGCAGTCGTAGCGCCAGCAGCCCGATCGCCACCCACACCAGCAGGTCGAAGGTCGCGGTGCCGAGCATGTGACCCACGACGAGCACGAACGAGGACAGCGCCGCCGCGCCCGCGGCGAGGGTCTGGGCACTGCGCCCGCCACCTAGTTCCCGGGCGACGAGCGCGACGAGGAGGACGGTGGCGAGTGCGGCGACGGTAGCCAGCGCGCGGACACCGGCCGGACTGTCGCCGAACATGGCGGTTCCGGCCCTGGCGAGCAGCGGGGTGACCGGCGGCTGGTCGACATATCCCCAGTCGAGCCGCTTCCCCGCGGCGAGGAAGTACAGCTCGTCGCGGTGGAACCCGTACCGCCCGGACAAGACGCTGAGCACGAGGGCCTGCAACGCGAGCACGACGCCGACCGGCCCGGCGGCGAACTGGGGAAGCGGATGGATGGCCGGAGCGGCGGCCCGCGCCGCGGTGCCCGTCATCGCGCGACCCGCGTGGGTGCGTGGGGTGGGCGCGCGGCGGTGCCGCCCCCGGCCGCAGGTGCCAGGGGAGTGGACGCCGGGTGGCTGCGGGCTGGCCGCACCGCGCCGCGGCGCCGCTGTGCGTCGGTGCCGAGCGGGTGTGTGGGGGTGCGGGACGGCTGCGCCGCGGCGCCGCCCCAGTCAGGAGGAGTGCGCGGCGGGCCGCCGCCGGAGGGGACCATCGGCAGTGGCCGCACCAGAATTCGGCCCATCACAGGCAAGTCGCCCGGCAGGTCCACCCCTCCGCTTAGAAGAGCCCGCCGTACCGGGAGCGCTCCCACCACTCTGCCGAACCCGCTCGCTGCCTCGGTCATGCCGCACTCCCCGCCCCCGGCGGGCACCCGCCCGCAAGCCCCCACCGTGGCCCCCCCGTCCGGGGCCGCGCAAGGCTCCAAACGGTCGCACCTGCCGCTCCGCCGCACCCCCCGGCCATGCCCCAACACTCCACCGCCGGGCCATGCCCCTCCGCCGCCAGCCTCCGGGCATGTGCCTCCGCTCCACCGCCGCCGCCGGGCCATGCCCCTACACCACCACCCTCCGGGCATGTGCCTCCGCTCCATCGCCACCGCCCGGCGATGCCCCTCCGCCGCCAGCCTCGGGGCATGTGCCTCCGCTCCATCGCCACCGCCCGGCGATGCCCCTCCGCCGCCAGCCTCGGGGCATGTGCCTCCGCTCCATCGCCACCGCCCGGCG